>NZ_APIO01000100.1:0-10112 GCF_000408945.1 Pseudomonas sp. G5(2012) | reverse complement strand
AGCAATGGATATGTACTCCCCAAACAACTTCGACGTGGCATCGATCAATGTTGGTAGAGGCGCCGATGAAGGTCGGCACTGTCACCGACACCCACCAACCACTCAATAAACATCCCGCAAATAACGCTTCTGCTCACTCATCTGCCGCCAGTAATCAGCGGCGCCTTGCGAGTCCAGTCCACCGTGTTGCTGGGCGACCTGGCGCAAGGCCTGGTCGACGTCCTTGGCCATGCAGCTGGCGTCTCCACAGATGTACAACCGGGCGCCGTCCTGCAGCCAGCGCCAGAGTTCGGCGCCTTGTTCGCGGATGCGGTCCTGCACGTAGATTTTCTCGGCCTGGTCACGGGAAAACGCCAGGCTCAGGTGCCTCAGCAGGCCATCGTGCTGCATGCCTTGCAGTTCGTCGCGGTAGTAGAAGTCGCTGGCGGCGTGCTGTTCACCGAAGAACAGCCAGTTCTTGCCCTGGTCGCCCCGCGCCCGGCGCTCCTGCAGGAAGGCGCGGAAGGGCGCGACCCCGGTGCCGGGGCCGATCATGATCATCGGCACATCACCTTCGTTCGGCACGCGAAAGTGTCTGGCTGGCTGGACGAAAACCGGTACCTCGGCGTCCTGCGCGCGGTCGGCGAGGAAGGTCGAGGACACGCCCTTGCGCTTGCCGTAGCGCACCGCCGCCACGGTGAGATGGACTTCCCGTGGATGCGCCTTGGCGCTCGAAGCGATGGAATACAGGCGCGGCTGCAAGCGCTTGAAGGTGCCCAGGAGCTCGCTCGCCGAGCAGTCCAGTGGATATTCCTGCAGCACGTCCGCCAGTTGCCGGCCCCACAACCATTCTTTCAACTGAGCCTTATGCTCAGTGCCCAGCAACTGTTTCAAACCGGGATTGGCGCTGCGTTCGGCGATGAAAGCCAGGGTGTCGCTGTTGGGCCGAGCGATTTCGAAGTGTTCGGTCAGTGCCTGACGTAACGACACCTCGGCGCATTGATCGACGCTCACCGCCGTCTCGCCATTCAACCGGGTCAAGTCGAGCAACTCGTCGACCAGGTCCGGACAATTGCGCGGATGGACGCCCAGCGCGTCACCCGCCTCATAACCCAGTCCAGAATCCGCCAGGTCCAGGGAAAACATGCGGGTTTCCTTGTGCGGGCTGTGGCGGTTCAGGTGAAGATTGGCCAGCAGCCGCGAAGCATGGGGCTTGGCCTTGCCGGGTGTCTGGGCAGCGCTGGCGCCAGTGTGGCTATGCGCGACGACCACAGCTTCGGGCCTGAGGGTCTTCTGCAATTGCGCCAGCCAGGTATCGGCGCGCTCCTCGAATTCGGTGTCGCAATCGACCCGTTCCAGCAGGCGGGTGGCGCCCAGTTCCTGCAGGCGCTGATCGAGCTGTTTGCCGTGCTGGCAGAATCGGTCGTAGGCCGGGTCACCCAGGGCCAGCACGGCAAAGCGCAATGACTCCAGACGCGTCTGGGCGGTGCTGAGGGTGTGCCAGAAACCTTCGCCATTGTCCGGCGGATCGCCATCGCCGAAGGTGCTGCTGATCAAGGCCAGATTCTGCGTGCTGGCCAACTTGCTGGCGGGGAAGTCGGCCATCGCGCTCAGCTCCACGGCGAAGCCGTCATCGCGCAGGCGCGCGGCCAGGCGCTCGGCCAGGGTTTCGGCATTGCCGGTTTGCGACGCCCAGAGCAAGGTCACCGCGGGGGCATTTTCTGCAACGGCGGGCGCCAAAGTTGCAGCCTGATCAGCTACACCCGCATCAACCCGACTGAACAATCCGCCCAGGAGTCCGTCCAGCCACAGACGAGTCTCGGTGGCCAACGGCGCGCTGGGCGGCAGCACCGGCACCCCAGCCGCCTGGCGCCCTGCTGGCGATTGCAGGCCACTGAGAAAACCGGCGAGGTAGGTGCGTTCACTGTCGTTCAATGGCGGGGAGGGCAGGCAACGGATGCCCGCGAGATCGGCAAAGGTCTCGATGCTCGACATGGCGAGTTCCTCTGGTAAGGGGGATGAGTCGACGGTGGCAGGCGCTGGCGTTTGCAGGAACTGATGGTCGATCAGTTCGACACGTTGCAGGGCGACCGCACAGAATTTGAATTCGGGCTGCTGCGAGATCGGGTCGACGGCATCGTTGGTCACGGCATTGATCGCCAGGTTCTCGCCAAACACATCGTTCCAGTGAAAAGGCGCAAAACAGTTGCCCTGGCGCACGCGGTCGCTCACCACCGCCGGCAGCACGGCCCGACCTCGCACCGAACGTACCTCGACCGGGTCCTTGTCCTTGATGCCCAGGGCGCTGGCATCCTCGGGATGGATCTCGACGAAGGGGCCCGGATTGAGCTTGTTCAGGGTCGCCACCTTGCCGGTCTTGGTCAGGGTGTGCCACTGATGCTGCAAGCGCCCGGTGTTGAGTACGAAGGGAAAGGTTTCATCGGGCATTTCCGCTGGCGCCATGTGCGGACGGGCGAGAAAGATGCCTTTGCCGCGCTCGGTGGGGAAGACGATCGTCGGCTGGCTGCCGTCGGCTTCGACCCTGAGTGCCTGACTCTCGCCATTGTTGAGGTAGCGAATCGGATTGCGATCCGCCGCGCTAGCGCTGGCGCAGGGCCATTGCAAAGGTTTGTTGCGCAGGCGCGGGTAGCTGGCGCCGCGAATGTCATAGCCGGTCTTGGGGTTCCAGGCGCGCTTGATCTCTTCGAACACCGCGTCGGCAGTGCTGTAGGTGAACGCCGCGGCGAAGCCCATTTCGCAGGCCACCCGCGCGATGATCTGCCAGTCGGGCAGCGTCTCGCCCGGGGGCTCCACGGCTTTTTGCATCAGCGTCAGGTTGCGCTCGGAGTTGATCATAACGCCCTCGGCCTCGGCCCAGAGCGCGCCGGGCAGCAGGATGTCGGCGTAACGGTTGGTCTCGGTGTCGAGGTAGGCGTCCTGGGTGATGACCAGCTCTGCCGCCTGCAGGCCGTCGATCACTTTCTGGCGGTTGGGGCCCGACGCCACCGGGTTGGTGCAGATGATCCAGCAGGCCTTGATTCGTCCTGCGCTCATGTCTTCGAACATCGACACGGTGCCGCCACCGGCGTTGCGCGGCAAGCGGTCGCGGGGGATGCTCCACAAATCTTCGATGAACGCGCGGTCCGCCTCCACCAGCATGGAACGCTGGCCGGGTAGGCCTGGCCCCATATAGCCCATCTCACGGCCACCCATGGCGTTCGGTTGCCCGGTCAGGGAGAACGGCCCGCTGCCCGGCCGGCAAATTGCGCCGGTGGCCAGGTGCAGGTTGCACAGGGCGTTGGTGTTCCAGGTGCCGTGGGTGCTTTGGTTCAGCCCCATGGTCCAGCAGCTCATCCACTGTGCGGCTTCGCCGATCCATTGCGCGGCCTGGCGAATGTCCGCCTCGGGCAGACCGGTGAGGTGTGCGACCTTGGCCGGCGGATAGTCCTCGAGAAATTCCGGCATGGCCTCCCAGCCTTCGGTGAACGCCGCGATGAACGCCGGGTCGGTGTGACCGTTTTTCACCAGCAGATGCAGCAAGCCATTGAGCAATGCCAGGTCGGTGCCCGGCTTGATCGGCAGGAACAGGTCGGCTTTGTCCGCGGTGGCGCTGCGCCGTGGGTCGACCACGATCAACTTCGCTCCGGCCTTGACCCGGTCCATCATGCGCAGGAACAAAATCGGGTGACAGTCGGCCATGTTGGCGCCGATGACGAAAAACAGGTCCGCCTTGTCGAAGTCCTGATACGAGCCCGGAGGGCCATCAGAACCGAGGGAGAGCTTGTAGCCGCTGCCGGCGCTGGCCATGCACAGGCGGGAATTGGACTCTATGTTTGCGGTTCCAACAAAACCCTTGGCCAGTTTGTTGATCAGGTATTGGGCTTCCAGCGACATTTGCCCGGACACGTAGAACGACAATGCATCGGGGCCGTGGCGATCGAGGGTGTCGCGCAGTCGGTTGGCCGTTTCGCTGATGGCTTTATCCATGGCAATGCGCACCGGATCGCGGCGGCGTTCCTGGCGCAGGTAGGCGTGTTCCATCCGGCCCGACTCGGCGATGGCCTGGCCGCAGGTGGTGCCCTTGGTGCAGAGCCTGCCGGCGTTGCTCGGGTGCTCCTTGTCGCCGCTGACCTTGACCACGCGGTTGTTTTCGACCTGCATGACGATGCCGCAGCCCACACCACAATAGGGACATACACTGCGTACGGTTTTGCTTGTCATCCTCGTCCCTCGAATCTTTTGCCGGCCGTTGCCGATGCCGGAAACAAAAAAGGCGCCATGCGGCCCACCGTCAGAAAAAACGGGGGACACACGGCGCCTTTGTCGTATGCATGCAATCAGCGTTGACTGCAGGGTTGAGGTGTTCCTAGCAAGTCACGCGCCAGAAATGCCCTTGAGGTCGCGATCGTTGTCGATACGCAGGCGGGCGGGGCTGCGCGCGCACGGCTTTGCCGGATGAAAAGCGCGGTCTTGTGCGGATCGCCGGCGAGGGGAGTGCAGGAGGGAATCGTTGAACAGCGGTTCAAATGAACGGTGCGCACCGGTTGCCTGCACTTTTATAAAGCGCCATGTGCACCCAAGTGCACCAGTCGGTGGCGGTGGCGGGACTGGCGCCTGTTCCGCTCCAGTCCCAACCGCATTATCACTTGCCCAGCGGTGGCGTGCGCGGTGGAATCAAGCGCTTCGAACCACAGGCCTCGAACGCCGACGCCAGGCGCAGCAGGCTCGAGTCGTCATAGGCGCGACCGGCAAAGGTCAGCCCCACGGGCATGCCGATATCCGGCATGACCCCCATCGGCACGGTGACCGTCGGCACACCCAGGTGACGTATCGCGAGGTTGCCGTTGGCCACCCAGACACCGTTGCTCCAGGCGATGTCCGCCGCTGCCGGATCAACGTCGGCATTGGCCGGGCCGACGTCGGCGACCGTCGGGAAAATCACTGCATCGAGCCCCAGCCCATCCATCCACTGCTCAAGATCGATCTGGCGGGTCTGTTCCAGGCCGCGCAGGCCATCAGGCACCGTCGGGATCTGGTCCCACGGGGTAATGCCGCGCTCGGCCATGCGCACGTACTCGTCCATGCCGGCGGCCAGGTCGCCTTCGCGGTTGGGCAAGGTGCCCGGGTCGTGCGGGAAAATCAGTGGCCCGTCGACATCCACCAGACGGTTCAATTTCGGATCGCCGTTGGCCTGCAGGAAATCGTCGAACGCCCAGGCCGTCAGGTCCCACAGCTCGTGATGCAGGAATTCCTTGGACACGATCCCGCGATTGAACACGGTTGGTGCACCGGGGCGATCGCCTTCACAGTTGGAGACGAGGGGAAAATCGACCTCGACGACTTCGGCGCCGGCGGCCTGCAAGGCCTGGCGTGCCTGTTCCCAGAGCCCGATCACCGAAGGCCGGGTGTGGATGCGCTGCCCGGTCGGGCCGCCGATGCCAGGGGCTTCACTGGTGCCGGCTTCAGGGTCGGCGTTGATGTACATGCGTGGTACGCCCAGACGCTTGCCGGCCAGTGCCGCGGCATTGGCGGCCAGGTCCTGGTAAGACGCGGGGCGCACCGAGGCGACGGGCGGAATTGGCACCCAGGGTTGCATGCGCCACAGGTCGCCGCGGGTGTCGGGGTCCTCGGCCACCACCACGTCAAGCACCTCGAGCAGGTCGGCCATGGTCCTGGCAAACGGCACGACGACGTCCATGGTCGGCGTCAACGGCCAGTTGCCGCGCACCGAGATCACGCCGCGTGACGGCGTGTAGGCACACAAGCCATTGTTGGACGCAGGGCCGCGACCGCTCGACCAGGTTTCTTCAGCCAGGCCGAAGGCGGCAAAACTCGCGGCGGTGGCCGTCCCTGCGCCGTTCGAAGAGCCCGAGGCGAAGGGGGCGGTGAGGTAGTCGGCGTTGTACGGGCTTTCTGCGCGGCCGTACACGCCACGCTGCATGCCGCCGTTGGCCATCGGCGGCATATTGGTCTTGCCCAGGCAGATGGCACCGCCAGCACGCAAGCGCTCAACGGTGAATGCATCGCGATAGGCGACCAGGTCTTTGAAAGCCGGACTGCCGGAGGCGGCGGTGAGCCCCTTGACCAGATAACTGTCCTTGGCCGTATAGGGGATGCCATCGAGCGGGCCCAGCGTTTGGCCCTTGGCTCGACGGGCATCGCTGGCCTGTGCCTCTTTCAAGGCGTCGGGGTTGCGCACCACCACCGCGTTGAGCGCGGTGGGCGTCTGGGGCGTGTCGTAGGCATCGATCCTGGCCAGATAAGCCTGGACCAGCTCAACGGCAGTGGTCTGGCCGGATTCGAGCGCAGCGCGCAGTTGGGCAATGGATACTTCGGTGACTTCGATCATGCGGTGACTGCCGAGTGTTGATGGGGGATGCGCTGAGTAAGGCATCCGGGTACGCCCGTCATGTTAGCACCGCGCTCGTCGAAGTCAGCGATCGACTTGAAGACGCAGGCGCTGGTTCACCGGATTGAAACAGGTGCGCAAATGGTCGATGACCTGGTCGATCGAAGGCCCTTCAATGGCCGGTAGTTGCGAGTTCTCGCCAAATTCACGCCAGATGAACAGGGTCATTTCAGCGCCATCGGTCAGTGTACGCGCGGCGGCGCTGGTGCCGAAGTTTTCCAGCAGCCGGTAGCGCTCATCCTCCCAGAACTGGTCCTCGACCCACTGGTAGACCGGTATGTAATGAAAATGGATGGGGAAGCGTGGGTCATGGCCGAAGCGGCTGATATAGAGCCACTTGGGCTTCAACTCCGCTTGCAGGGTTTTCTGGATGCTGGCGAGCAGCACGCCCATCTCCACCAGGGCCTGCTCGGGCAGGTCGGACAGCGAATTGGCGTTGTGCCGGGTGCCCAGCACCAGATAGCCGGGGAGCGCCGAAGACATATGGTGGTTGAGGATCCAGTGGGCGGTTTCATGAATGATGAAACGGGGTGCGATGTCCATGGGTCTATGTCCGTTGGCGAAACTGCCGAAGGGGGCGAGTGGGGTGGCCACGATCGATTCTAAATCCAGCATTGCGCGGTGCGATACGCTTTTTGCGCCGAGTCCATGAGCAGGGCCCAAAGGGTTTATGGCACTGTGCCCTTCAAGTATTGGCAATGTAGGGGTAAACATTGCTCGCGACCACTGGACAAGGGTGTAGCAGGGTAATGCTTTGGTATGAGGCGGGCAGGGGCCGCCAGCCGAGCATGGCAACGGGTTTCACAGGTTCAGCTCGATCACATGGGCGGCATTGAATCGAGCATTTTCATTGACGCCCTCTTTGGCATAGCCACGGG
Organism: Pseudomonas sp. G5(2012); assembly: GCF_000408945.1. Classification (NCBI taxonomy): domain Bacteria; kingdom Pseudomonadati; phylum Pseudomonadota; class Gammaproteobacteria; order Pseudomonadales; family Pseudomonadaceae; genus Pseudomonas; species Pseudomonas sp. G5(2012). The sequence continues at coordinate 2,846 of NZ_APIO01000100.1, read as the reverse complement.
CATTGCAGATGACCCGGGTGTCGCCGATCCGGTAATCGAAGCTGCCATGGGTATGGCCATGCAGCCAAAGCGCGGGCTGCCACGCCTCGATCCGCTCCTGCAGGTCTGAGACGAAACTTGCGTTGATCGGCGAATCGGCGAAAGCCGGGCTGATGCTCAACCGGGTCGGCGCGAAATGCGAGATCACTACCGTGGGGATGCCGGGGTCGGAGGCAAAACATTCTTCCAGCCAGGCGACCGTCTGCATGAACAGCATCTGGGAAAGGGCCGGCGTGAACAGGTCTGGGAAGTCAGGCGCAACCTTGATGCGGCTGAAGTCGCGGATCAGCCGGGTGGCCATGTCGATACCCTGCGCCCGATCTTCCGCTCGATCGAAGAGACGGTAGTCTGACCACAGGGTACAGCCCAGGAAGCGTACGCCGTGATGAACGTATGCGGTGCGTTCCAGGACGTGGATCGGAGTGCCTTGCGACAACCTGTGCAACTGCTCGTAGGTAGAGATCAGGTCACTGCCATAAAATTCGTGATTGCCCGCCACGTACAACACCGGGGCCGGGCTTGACCTGGCCCAGTCGATGGCCGCGGCCGGTCGGGAAATGTCACCGGCCAGGACCACGATATCGGCCTCCACAGCCGGGAATGGCATGGCGTCTACGGACAAGTGGATATCGGACAGCAAGGCAATGCGCATGGAACGGTTCCTGGCAGGATTGAACGTCGTCGGCTGGTTACTTGAGAGGATGACGCACCAGAATCGATTCGTCGATCCGGTCGATGGCGGTGACGCCTGTCAAGGTCATCGCCACGCGCATTTCCTTGGCGAAAATATCCAGCATGTTTTCCACCCCGCGTTGACCGTCGGCCGCCAAGGCATAGGCCATGGAGCGTCCCAGGAGTACCCCCTTTGCTCCCAGGGCCAACATGCGCACCACGTCCAGTCCCGAGCGGATCCCCGAGTCGACCAGCACCTTGAGGTCATCGCCGACCGCTTGCATGATGGGCGGCAAGGCTTGGGCCGTGGAGAGCACGCCGTCCAGCTGGCGGCCGCCGTGGTTGGAGACGACAATGCCGTCCGCGCCAAAACTCACCGCATCCCTGGCGTCCTCAGGGTCGAGAATACCCTTGATGATCATCGGGCCCTTCCAGAAATCGCGAATCCACTCCAGGTCGCTCCAACTGATCGAGGGGTCGAAATTATTGGCCAGCCAGCCGATGTAGTCTTCGAGGGTCACGGCCTTGCCGAGATACTTCGATACGTTGCCCAGGTCATGCGGGCGGCCCAGCAGGCCGACGTTGAAGGCCCAGTCGGGCCGGGTCATGGCCTGCAGCATGCGCCGGGACGATGCGTAGGGACCGGACATGCCCGAATGGGCATCGCGATAGCGGGCACCGGGCGTTGGCATATCGACCGTAAACACCAGGTTCTGCACGCCGGCAGCCTTGGCGCGTTCCAGCGCATTTCTCATGAAGCCCCGGTCCTTGAGGACATACAACTGAAACCAGATCGGCTGTTGAGTGTTGGCGCAGACTTCTTCGATCGAACATACCGAGACAGTGGACAGGCACAGCGGGATGCCTTTTTTCTCGGCAGCCTTGACCGCCTGCACCTCGCCCCGGCGGGCGAACATGCCCGTCAGGCCTACCGGGGCCAACACGATGGGCATCGATAGTCGTTGATCGAACAGGGTGGTTTGCAGGCTCAATGCTTCGACGTTCTTGAGGATACGTTGGCGCAGGCTGACCTGCGTCAGGTCGGCGCTGTTGGCCCTCAGCGTATGCTCGGCATAGGCTCCGCCATCGATGTAGTCGAACAAAAAACGCGGCAGCTTGCGACGCGCTGCCTCGCGATAGTCGGATGCGGACGAAATGATCATAGGCCGATGCCTCGGGCTGATGAGGGACGGTGACGTCTGTCGAGCGTGAAGGCAGATTAGCCCATGCAATCGCATCCCTGCAGAAAATGCCATTCAAACCTTTTGTGGCTGCAACATGGACGAAACATAACGCGCCTATGATCCGCCTCAACCAAAACTCAGGGAACGACCCATGAATCGGCCATCAAGAAGCCTGCGCAAACTGCTCGACGCCGTCGCCACCAACAATGAAGGCGCGGCGTTGGATGTCATGCGTGCAGCTGAACAGCTCAAGGACGAAGTGTTGCGCCAACGCTTGCTCAACCTGATTCATCGACTCAACCAGGACGCCATTGATTTGCGGATTGCGCGGGATGAGATTCAGGGGGGCAGGATCAAGTTGGCGTGAGGGGACAGCCGATCCAGGCCCGTCACTGATTCTTCGCGTTGGCCAGGAAATAGGCGACCAGCGCGTTGGCGTGGCCATGCCCCAAGCCGTGCTCGGTCTTGAGCCAGGCGACCATTTCCATGTGCTTCTTGCTGCTGACGGTCTTGAGCAGATCAAACCAGTGGGTGACCGGGTGCCCGTACTTTTTTTCGATTGAAGGGAAGTACGAGGCGGGTCCTTTCGTTTTTGTCTCTTCAGTCACGTTCAAAACTCCTTTTTTGCCGGGTTATCAGGGGATGTGCCGAGCGCTCTGCAAAGTCGGGGTAATGCTCCCAACGCAGCGCCGGTAACGTTACTTTTTAGCCTGCACTGAAGCTGCCGTCCACTTCTGGCACAAAGTGGGTCCTGCCCTGATAGCCGATGATTGTCTTTCAGGTGTACATATCCATTCCTGCGGTAACGGCCACCTATGGTTTCGCCGTCACGGCGACAAGCCTGTAGGAGCGAGCATGCTCGCGATGGAGGTCAACGATGACGCGGGGAGCCTGACACCCCGCGGTGCTCTCAGGTTTTTCGTCGGAACGCCGCCCGGAGCATGCTCGCTC
>NZ_APIO01000099.1:0-23819 GCF_000408945.1 Pseudomonas sp. G5(2012) | reverse complement strand
GAGCGTGGGAACGATCAAGAGCCAGTTGAGGGCATGCACTCAACCATAGAATTCCCCACAGGGATACGCGCCCTGCAGGAGCCGTCGCACGGATCAGAAATCGCGCTTATAAAAGATATCCAACGAACTGGCCACGCCACCCGCGGCCTCAAGGTAGACCTTCTTGCTCAACTTGTAGCGCAAGGCAATGGTGTTGGCCGGTTCGAACACACCGACGCCATAACGCAGGCTGAGCTTCTCGGAAAGGTTGCCGCTGGCGACCACGCTGGTGGCGTTGCCACTGCCCTCGGTGTCGAGCTGGAAATCCTCGATGCCCAGATTCTTAGCCAGGCCGCCGGTCACCCCGGAGCTGCCCATCAGGCCCAGGCCGAGCGCAGCCTGGGCGAGCATGTTGTTGTCTTCACCGTTGCTGCTCAGCGGACGCCCCAGCACCAGGTAGGACAACGCCTGTTCCTGGGCCAGGGCCGGCTCCGAGAAAATCTGCGTGGTTGGTTGCTCGGCGCTGCCGCTCAAGCGGATGCCGGCGATCACATCGTCGGTCTGGCGGATCGCCTCGATGTCCAGGTACGGCTGGTCGATCGGACCTGCGAACAGCAACCGCGCCCGACGCACCGTAAGCCGCTGGCCGTAGGCCCGGTAACGGCCGTCGTTGAGCCATAGCTCACCACGGGTGTCCATGTTGTCACCGATGTGCACATGCCCCTGCACATTGGCGGTCAGGCCAAACCCGGCAAAGCTCAGCTTGTCTTCGCCGACCACCACATCGATGTCCATTTTCATCGCCAGGGGTGGTTTGCCCTCCTCGGTCTGCTGCCCGACGATCACCGTGTCATCGGACACCTTGACCGTTGATGGCGGCAACTCTCGAATGGTGATGGCACCCTTGGGCACCCGCACTTTGCCGGCAACGACCAGTTCATCGCCTTTCATCGAGATTTTAAGATCCGGCGCCACTTCGACCTTGGCGTAAGGTTCGACGCTGACCGGCAACTGCGAACCCTTGAGCGCCAGGTCCACCACCAGCGCCTGGCCCCAGGCGATGTTGCCGTTGAGGCTGCCCTGCCCGGTCTTGCCGCTTTTCCAGCCGCCATTGAGCTGCACGGATTCACCGGCGATCAGCGCCTGCAATTGCAACGCTTGAATCTCCATCGGCAACTCGGCACCGGACACCTCGCCGTCGCTGAGCAACAGATTGCCATTGACCTGCGGCGCCAGCAGGCCACCGGCAATCGTGCCGCTGCCATTCAAGCGACCGGACAGTTTCTCGACCATGGGCACAAACGGCCGCGCCACCGACAGATCCAGGCCATTCAAGCGAAAGGTACCGGTCAGCGGCTTGTTCTTCGGCAACGGGTTGATCTGCGCCTGCACGTTCAATTCGCCGAGCTTGCCGCCGACGAAATTCAGCTCGCTATCGATGCGCTTGGGCGTCAGCTGGCTGGTGAGTTTCAGCGTCTGGTAGGGGAAGTCCAGCCACTGATCTTTCTCGCGCATACGCAACGTACCACCGCTGGCATCGATGCTGATCACGCCGTTCGGGCCGCTGGCCGGCAGGTCCAGTTGCACGTCGGCGTTGAGCCGGCCTTGCCATGCGAAATCCTTGGGCAGCCACTGGGCGAGGCTGTCGATGGGGAATTGCTTGAGGTGGTAACGCAACTTCGGCTCGGGCATCAAGCGCTGGTCTTCACCACACAAACTGGCCGGGCCGGACGCCCAGCAATGAGCGCCGAAACTGATTTTGCCGTCCGCTAGCCGCTCCAGCTTGGCCGGACCTTGCAACCTCCAGTCCTGGCCACCGGCCTGGATATCGCCGCTGGCCAGGCGTCCGCGCCAGTTGCCTTTGTCCAGTGCACCGTCGAGGCCAAGGGCGAGCTTGAGCTTGGGCCCTTGCAGGTCGAGGCTCAGTTTCTGGTTCTTGATGTCGCCCTGCCCGCTGGCAGTCAGCGTGCCCAGCGAGGTATCGCCCGCCTGGATGCCGCTGCCCTTGAGGTCGATTTTCGCCCGTTGCGCGCTGTCGAGTGTCGCATCGAGGTTCAGGCTTTGCAGGCGGTTGTCCTGGAAAGCCAATTGCGTGCCTTGCAGCCCGAGCTTGCCTTGCGGCGCCTTGAGCGTGCCGGCGACATCGACCCGGCCATTGATCTGGCCACGCAATTGCGGCCAGAGCTGGGCCAGTCGCGCCAGCTTGATGTCGATCTGCCCGGTGAGTTTCTGCTGCAGGCTGCCCTTGCCGTTGATGCTGTTGTCGCCGAGGCGAATCTGCAGGGCGTTGAGGTTCCATTGCTCGCCACTGCCATCGGCCTTGGCTTGCAGGACGGCTGGCTGGCCGCGCAGCTTGCCCTTCAGGTCCAGGTCGGCGCTCAGGCTGAGCGTTTCGTTCTTCATCTCGCCTTTGCTGCGCAACGGTCCGGCCAGGGTGCCCGGCAGTTCCGCGACCCAGTACGCCGGGTCGATCGCGGAAAGATCCAGCGCGGTATCCCAGGCGATGCCGTCGGCGAACTGCAGGTTCAGGTGCCCTTCGGCCTTGCCCTGCCCGGCGACGAGCTGGATCTGTTGCAGGTAGACTTTCGTCAGGTCGCCGGCAAACGGGCTGGTCAGGCTGAAGGCCCCGGCCGGGCCATCCAGGGCCGCATCGAAGTGCCCCAGGTATTTGCCGTCGGTGTAGGATACGTCACCGTTGAAGCTGCGCAGGGCCACTTGGGGTTCGTCGATCAGCGGGTAAAGACGGTGCCACGGGAAATCCAGCCAGGCGACTTTGGCATCAGCGCTCAGGCCCTTGCTCCAGTCCAGCTGGCCGGTAAGCTTGAGGCTTTGCTTGTCGTTGGCGGTCAGGTCCAGCGCGGCGATTTGCGCGCCGTTGGCGTCGACCTTGCCTTGCAGCGCCAGCCCAACCGGACCTTGCTCGGCAGGCAACGTGGCCTTGCCGACTAATTGATAACCGTTTTTCAGGTCACCGGCGCCGGTCAGTTCAAGCTGATTGAGTTGCAGGGTGTCTGGCAAGTCAGCGCTGGGTTTGAAGCCGTCAGCGGAGATACGCAAGGTAGCCGGCAGGTTTTCCACCAAGGGTTGCAGTTGGCCGGTCAGCTGCCCACTGAGGTAGCCGCTGCTGTCGGCTTTCAGGTTCAGGGTCTTGAGCAGGTCACCGTCAATCTTCAGCGCCAGCGCCCAGGGTCCGCTACCGGGTGCGGGCAGGGTCAGCTTGCCCTCGGCCTTGAGCGGCCAGTTGCCGGTCGGTTGCAACAGGCCAGACAAGTGCAGGCTCAGCTCATCGCGCTGCAATTGCACCGAGTCGATCTGCAAGCCGTTGGCTGTCCAGTGTGCCGCCAGTTGCAAGCCCTTGAGTTGTTCGCTGCCGTTGAACAGCAGACTGCCAACCTGGATATCCCCCAGTTCGAGCGCCAGGGGCAATTTCAAGTCAGGAAGACTGATCGGGCCACTGCTCTCCTCTTGCGCGTCGGGCGGCAATTGCAGGCTGACGCGATCAGCCTTTAATTGCCCGATGCACAAGGTCATGCGCGTCAGGCACAGCGGCGACCAGGCGAAGATGACCTTATCCAGTTCGACCCGGCTGGTGTCTTGCTGCCACAACACATGATCGGCGCTCCATTGCCCACCCAGGCGACCCTGGAAGTTGTCCAGGCTCAAACCCGGCACAAACCCGAGCGCCCAGCGACTGCCCGTCGCCGTGCCCAGCACCGTGGCCACTGTCAGGACCACCAGCATCAGCAGCGCCAGGATCGCCAGCAGTATTATGTTGAAACCACGCTTCACAGCTCGGGCCCCATGGAAAAGTGCAATCGAATGCCGCCATCGTCGTCCAGCGCATGGGCCAGGTCGAGGCGGATCGGCCCCACCGGAGAGATCCAGCGCACGCCGATGCCGACCCCGGTCTTGAGGTTTGGCAGCTCAAGTGTATTAAAGGAGTTGCCCTGATCGACGAAGGTCGCCACGCGCCATTTTTCCGCAACGGAATACTGGTATTCGGCGCTGGCGGTGACCATGTAGCGCCCACCAATGCGATCACCCTGATTGTTCTCCGGGGACAGGCTTTGATAGTCGTACCCCCGCACGCTCTGATCGCCACCGGCGAAAAAGCGCAATGAAGGCGGGATCGACTTGTAGCCGTTGGTGGCACTGCCGCCGACCTGCACCCGACCGAGCAAGCGGTGCTTGTCGAATACCGTGGTCAGGCCTTTGACCAGCGCGGTGCCGTACAGCAGGTTGTTATCGGACCCCAGCCCTTCCTTGGCGACCTTGCTTTCGAACTGCAGGCGATAACCGTTGTGCGGGTCGATGCGGTTGTCGCTTTTGAGGTACGAGTAGCTCACACCGGGCATCAGTAGCGTACTGAGGCCGGAATCGTCGCCGAGTCGGTATTCCTCGCGCTGCCACTTGAGCGAAACCACCCGTTGCCAGCCGCTGGGCAACTTGCTGTGCCACTCAGGACCGACGGTCAGCAACTTGCTGAGGCTGTCCTTGTCGGCGATTTCTTCGTTCTGATAACCACCGGCGAAGCGCAGTTTGTCGGTCAGCGGCGGGTCCAGGGGAATGTCGTAGAACACCCCGACGTTTTGCCGCGGCGCCGAGATTTCGGTCTCCCAGCCATAACTGTGACCCTGTGGGTTGACCCAGTGCCGAGTCCAGTTGGCCTTCACCCGTGGACCGACGTCGGTGGAGTAGCCAAGGCCCAGGCCCATGGTGCGTGGCTTGCGGGTTTCGAGCTTGACGTCCACCGGGATCACATCGTCCTTGGACGCGGTCGGCGCCGCGTCGACCCGCACGCCTTCGAAATAGCCGCTCGATTGCAGCGCCTGGTTGAGTTCGGCGATCAGTTCGGAGTCATACGGCGTACCCGCCTTGAAGGGCACCATGCGCTGCAGCAGGTCTTCGTCGAACGGTGTGTCGCCTTCGAAACTGACCTTGCCCAGCGAGTAGCGCGGGCCACTGTCGTAGACCAGCTCGATATCGGCCACGCCAGCGCGCGGGTCGACCAACAACTTCTGACGGGTGAAGTGGCCGCTGAAAAAACCATAGCGCGAGGCCTGGTTCTGGATCAGGCGCTTGGCGTCCTCGTACTGTCCGTGGTTGAGGACGGCACCGGTTTGCAGCGCCTTGCTCTTGGGCACGCGAAAGGCCTTGAGGCTGGCCGCCGGGCCGTCGACGCGGATCGTGACGTTGCGCAAATGCACCGGCTCGCCGGGCTCGATGGTCAGCACCAGGCGCGGTGTCTTGCCCGCCTTCACTTCGCTGTCGATTTGCGGCTGGTAGTAACCCAAGGCCTGGGCAGCCTTGCGCGCCTGTTCCTCGGCGCCACGACTGAAGCGCAGCAAGGCCTCTTCGTCACGATCGCCGAGACTGCCGATATAGCCCTCTATATTGGCCTTCAGTGCATCGTTGGACGGTTTGATCCGCACATCCAATTCACTTTGCGCCAGCGCCGCGCAGCTGGTAATCAGCATCAGCACGCCACTGGTAATTCTTCCTGGAAACTTCATAGGCGCGGATGCTATCACGAGCGTGGAGCGTGATAGAGCCTGGCGTGCACGGAAAGTTCGACCTCAAGCTGTTGCGGAATGTAATACCTGCGGATTGGCGTGAAAAAACACGTGCTCGCGAATCGGCCCCACGGCCACCTCGCCGATTTCTTCATAGCCCTGGCGCTTATAGAAGTCCAGGTAACGAGGGTTGCCGGTGTCGAGAATCACGCCCTGGGAATTTTCATCCACCGCGCACCAGTTATGCACCGCCTGCAGCAGTTGCTCGCCAAAGTGCTTGCCCTGGAACTGTGGGTGAACCCCCAGCAACGGCAGCACGTGCACCGAGTCGTTCGGCACGCAGGCAGCGACGGCGTCGTGGTACTCAAGGTAGCGGCGGGTGCAGCGAAAACCGGTACTGAGCACCATGCGCAGGCGCCAGGCCCAACTTTCAGTCACACCCAGGCGCCGTTGCGGTGGCGCGATCAGGGCAATGCCGATCAGCCGGTCATTGACCAACAGGCCGATGGCCGGCAACTCCTGGAAAAAATGCTGCTTGACCAACTCGCGCACGGTGGCACGCACCCGTTGTTCATAGCCGGGACGCTCGGCTTCGAACAGATAGCTGAACGTCGGCTCGTGGCGATAGGCCTGGTATAGCAGCGAGCGGGCTTCACGGGAGTAACCACTGTCGAGCATGTGGATATCGGCAATGGCGGTCGAGGTTTCAGGCATGACGGTCGTTCTCCCTGGCGCAGCTCGCACGGCTGCGCTCTTGATGTTACGAGCTCATTTGGGCTGACGCAGTTCCTTGCTGATCGCAAATCAGTGTAGGCAATGAAATCCCGTTCGTCCCACCGCGCACTGGCTCCCGTTGCACATGTCAGCTAGCATCGCCTTTTTGCCAGGACTGCCGAGCATGAAGATCGTCTCCTTCAACATCAACGGGCTGCGCGCTCGCCCGCATCAGCTGGCGGCGCTGATCGAAAAGCATCAGCCCGATGTGATCGGGTTGCAGGAAACCAAGGTCCATGATGATCAGTTTCCACTCGAAGAAATCAAGGCTCTGGGCTACCACGTGTATTTCCATGGGCAGAAGGGTCACTACGGCGTCGCCCTGCTCTCCCGTCAGGAACCACTGGCACTGTACAAGGGCTTTGCCACTGATGAAGACGATGCTCAGCGACGCTTTATCTGGGGTACCTTTGCCGACGCCAACGGCGTGCCCGTGACCATCATGAACGGTTACTTCCCACAAGGAGAAAGCCGCGACCACCCGACCAAGTTCCCGGCCAAGCAGCGTTTCTACAGCGACCTGCAGGCGCTGCTGGAAAGCCAGTTCAAGAACGACCAGCCACTGGTGGTGATGGGCGACGTGAATATTTCCCCGGAAGACTGCGACATCGGCATCGGCCCGGACAACATGAAACGCTGGCTGAAAACCGGTAAGTGCAGCTTCCTGCCGGAAGAGCGCGAGTGGATGCTCAGGCTGAAAAACTGGGGCCTGGTGGACAGCTTCCGCCACCTCAACCCGGATGTTGCCGATCGCTTCAGCTGGTTCGACTACCGCAGCCGCGGCTTTGAAGACGAGCCCAAGCGCGGGCTGCGCATCGACCTGATCCTGGCGTCCCACGGGCTGCTGCCACGGATCAAGGACGCAGGCGTGGACTATGAACTGCGTGGCATGGAAAAACCTTCGGATCACGCGCCGATCTGGTTGGAGTTGAGTTAAAAACCGCTGCCTGTTTGATCGTTCCCACGCAGAGCGTGGGAACGATCAAAGCATGGGTGGCAGACAGGGTTGTAATCTTTCGGAAATCTTTCTGACTTATTCTCCCGGCACTTCCCTTGGTCTTGAAAGGTGCCGGCATGTCGCTACGCGGGTTGCTCCTGTTGGTCCTCTGCACCTGGCTGCCGCTGTCGGTGGCGGCCAGCGCCTTGCCGATTTCCGGGCAAGGTCCGGTGCTGCGTATCCAGGGCTCCAACACCATTGGCGCGGCACTGGGGCCGGCGCTGGTCGAGGGCCTGATGCGTGAGCAGGGTCTGCTCAAGGTGCACAGCGAACCGACGGACCGGCCCAATGAATCACGTATCGTCGGTGAAACCGAACAAGGCCGCCGGGTTGAAGTGCAACTGGCGGCCCATGGCTCCAGTACCGGATTCAGCGCGTTGAAAGCGGCCAGTGCCGATCTCGCCGCCTCTTCCAGGCCGATCAAGGACAGCGAACTGGTCAACCTGCAACCCTTGGGCGACCTGAAAAGCGCCAACGCCGAACAAGTCATCGCCATCGACGGGCTGGCAATCATCCTCCATCCGCAAAACCCGTTGAACACCCTCGCCACCGAGCAACTGGCGCGCATTTTCAGCGGTGAGGTGAAAACCTGGGAGGAGCTCGGTGGCCACGGCGGGGCCATCCATCTCTATGCGCGCGACGATCAGTCCGGCACCTACGATACGTTCAGGGAACTGGTGCTCAGTGGTCATGGCAAAACCCTGAGCGGAAGCGCAAAACGATTCGAGTCCAGCGAACAATTGTCCGACGCAGTCAGCCAGGACCCGCACGGCATCGGCTTTATCGGCCTGCCGTACGTGCACTCGGCCAAGGCCGTGGCGATTGCCGACGGCCAGTCCATGGCCATGCTGCCACTCAACAACCTGATTGCCACGGAAGACTACCCGCTGTCCCGACGCTTGTTTTTTTACCTGCCACCCAAGCGCTACAACCCTTGGGCCGAAGCACTGGTGGCCTTCGCGCAAAGTCAGAAAGGCCAGGCGATCGTCGCGGCCAACGGTTTCGTCGCCCAGACGATCCAGGCCATGAGCGTCACGCCGAATGCGTTGATGCCCGAGGGCTACCAGGCACTGAGTCGCCACGCCATGCGCCTGACAGTGAACTTTCGCTTTGAGGAAGGCAGCGCCAGCCTGGACAACAAGGCCCGACAGGACCTGTCACGGGTCCTCGACTATATGAAGCAGCACGAAAAGACCGATCGCCGGGTAACGCTGGTCGGGTTCGGCGATGCCAAGCTCGATCCGGCACGCGCCGACCTGCTGTCCAAGCTGCGGGCCATGGCGGTGCGCCGCGAACTGGTGAAAAGCGGCGTGGTACTGCGGGACATTCGCGGTTTTGGCGCCGAAATGCCGGTGGCGGCCAATAGCGAGGATGAAGGACGGATCAGGAATCGGCGGGTCGAGGTCTGGGTCTACTAAGGCTGCCAGGCCAGGTCCTCGCGCAAATCGAACCTGGCCCGAAACGCCATCAGCCGAGCAATTTCTCCAGTTGCGCCACGGTGTCGACGGCGCCCATGGTTTTGGCAGCATCCAGCGCGGTAATGCCATTGGCGTCCTTGGCTTTCGGGTCGGCGCCTTTGCTGATCAGGTAGTCGACGACTTCGACACGGTTGAACATCGCGGCCATCATCAACGCGGTGCGGCCGTCGAATGACGAGCCCTCGACCTGGGCACCGCCTTCGACCAGGGCCTTGATCACGGCCAGGTCGCCCTTGAATGCCGCGCCGGCAATCGGGCTTTGGCCGTTGTCGTTGCGGATTTCCGGATCAGCCTTGTGCTCAAGCAAGACTTTTACCGTGTCCACGTGGCCGTGGTAAGCGGCCAGCATCAGCAAGGTGTCGCCCTTGTGATTGCGCAGGTTCGGCGGCAGGCCCTTGCTCAGCAGCGCAGCCATCATGGCCGCATCACCCTCGCGCGCCTTGTTGAAGACCTGTTCGGCAAACTCGGCGGCTTCTTCGGGGGTCATCTGGCGGCTTTTGTCAGACATTGATCGCTCCACTTTCAGTTTTTCGCAAAGCCGATAGTTTCCCGAGGGTGCTCGCCACTGTCACTTGTTTTTTCTGTTGCGCGGCCATAGCCCAATTCAATAACGCTTCTTTCAATAACGATGCTTGCCACCCTGGATGTCCGCCAGCACCTGCCCGGTGACCTGCACATATGTCTCGGTGCCCGGCAACCAGGCGTAGATCGGGTCATCGCCGGTCCTGCCAGGGTCGAAGGCTTCGTCCTTGAGCCGGGTCTTCTGGTATTTGAAGGTCCCGGTGATTTCCATTTTCACCTTCACCCGCAGGAACAGCGGCACCGCGTAGGCCGGCAGGTGCTGTCGGGCGAACGCCAGCAGCTCGCCGAAGTCCAGGGTTGCCAGGGATTCCGCTGGCGTGATCGCCGCCATCCCGGCCCGGCCATTGGTGTTGCGCACCTCCACGCCATAGGCAACGGCCTCGGAAATGTTCGGGTGCTGCAGCAGGATGTTCTCGACCTCGGTGGTCGACACGTTTTCCCCCTTCCAGCGGTAAGTGTCGCCCAGGCGATCGACAAACTGTGCGTGACCGAAACCGATGTTGCGCAACAGGTCGCCGGTGTTGAGGTATCGATCGCCCTTGGCGAACACGTCATGCAGCACGACTTTTTCGGTGTTATGCGGATCGGTGTAACCATCGAGCGGCGCCTTGTCGTCGATCCTGGCCAGCAGCAACCCCTGCCCGCCCTTGCCGACCTTGCGCATGAACCCATTGGCGCCACGGATCGGCACACCGCTGTCGTGGTCATACTCGGCCAGTTCCCAGGACATCAGGGAAAAGCCCACGGTATTGTCGAAATTGAGGATGTTGGTGAAGCCGATGTTGCCGTCACTGGCGGCATACAACTCGCAGATGTGCCCGACCGCGAAGCGCGTCTTGAATTCGCCCCATGCGCCGGGACGCAATCCATTGCCGATCATCTTGGTCACGCCGTGTTTGCCGTCGTCGGCACTGGCAGGCTGGTCGACCAGGTAGCGGCACAGCTCCCCTACGTAGCCCAGTGTGGTCGCCCGGTACTTGCGCACATCGTTCCAGAACTGGCTGGCGCTGAACTTGCGGCGGATGGCAAACCCCGACGCCCCGCTGATGGCCGAGCCCCAACATACGCACAGGCCGGTGGCGTGATACAGCGGTAACGTGCAGTAGACGATGTCTTCAGGGTGCATATCCAATGCGATCATGCCGAAGCTTGCGCAACTGCGCATCCAGCGCCCGTGCTTGAAAACCCCGGCCTTGGGCAGCCCGGTGGTGCCCGAGGTATAGATGTAGAAACAAGGGTCGTCGAAAAAGATCTGCTGGCTACTGGCGGGATTGTCGCTGCAGGCATCGACGCTGGCTGTCATCAGATTGACGAACCCGTCGGGCGCGATGCCGGGATGGCTGTAGGTGTCCTGGTCGGCGACGAACCAGGTACGCGCCATCTCGATCGGCACCCGCTCTCGGACCGCCAGGTAGGCCGGCACCAGTTCCGCACCGACAACGATGGCCGCCGGTGTCACCAGGTGCAGGCTATGGACCAGGGCATCGCGGGTTTGCGAGGTATTGAGCAAAGCACTGATGGCACCGACCTTGGCCACCGCCAGGATGGTCACCAGCAATTCCGGGCGGTTCTCGATGAAGACCGCCACCACGTCACCCTTGCCAATGCCTTGGGCAATCAGGTGGTGGGCGATGCGATTGGCCCAACGGTTGACCTGGGCATATGTCAGCTGCACCTCGCCGTACAGCAAGGCCGGGCCTTCGGGGTTACGCAGGGTAGCCTGCTCGAAGCTCCAGCCCAGGCCACACGCTTGGGTCGGATCCTTGACGTTGGCGACCTTCATGCCCTTGACCACGCGAGGAATCGCTTTGGCAATGGAAGGCAGCTTGCGGAGCATCATGCCCCAGGTGATCGTGTCGTGCTGCGTGCGGCTCATGGCTGATCCCGTTGGCTCTTCTTATTGTCGGGCGGCATTGATTGACCCCGAAAATACGTCAACGGTTCTGCGGCTGTACACGCGGTTTTTGAAATGTTTTGTATCCGCGACACCCACGTTTGAAATCGTGAGCGCGCATAAGGCAAATGGTTCCATTGAAGCGCCGACGACCACGCAAAATGCAGGATGCACGATAGTCATTCATGCAGATTGCACGAAACCAAAAATCATCATCTTTTATATGTCATTGTTTTATATGATTATTTTAGAAAGCGACATACTGGCACAATCACTGCAACAGTCTCCCCATGCTTGCCATTCAAGAGCTAACGGAGCTGACAGACATGAGCCTCATCCAAGAAAAATTTTCTTCCTTGTTCTCCAACTTCGACGTCACCACCCAGGACCGTCCTGATGGCGGCATCCTGCTGACCCTGCGCTGCGAGGGTAGGGAATTCAAACGCTCGATCTCCTACCAGCAACTGCACAATGGCGATCAACTTTCGTGGGTCATCAGCGCCATTCGCCGCGACCTGGCCGAACAGGCTAGCGAGTTGCCACAAATCTCCCTGCTGCAAAGCCAGCAGCGCTTTGCCCTGCCGACCTATCATTCGCTGTAAGGTCGCGCCGCGGTAAACCAACAGGCCGTGCAAGCTTTCGCTTCACGGCCTGAGTTGTGTGGGCAGCCAACAGCTTTCAATCATCCATTCGCGGAAATCGCCCCGCGTTGTCGACGTCGGTGAAATTGGCCACCCAGGGTTGGCTGCTGGACAGACGAATCGCCACCACATAGGGCTGTTCGCCGATGTCCAGCCACTGCCGGGTGCCGGCCGGCAGCACAATCAGGTCGCCTTTCTCGCACAGCACGGCGTAGACATAGTCGTCGATGTATACAGACAACAATGCACTACCCGCGCTGAACAGCATGACTTCGGTTTCGTCCTGGCGGTGCTCGGCGAAGAAACTCGCGCGTATCGACTCTTTTTGCGGGTGATCGCGGTCGAGGCTGATCACATCGATCGCGCGCAGCCCGTGTTGGGTCATCAGTGTATCGATGGGCGCCTGGCAGGCGCTGATGACATCTTCGTGGCTGGCACCGGGGCGGATTTTCGCCGTGGCTTGCCAATGGTCGAAGCGTACGCCCTGCTCGGCGAGGGTCGAGGCAATGTCTTCGAAATGAGTCAGCACCTTGTTGGGTACGTCGGGACTGGAAACGTGATAAACGGACAGGCTGCTCATCAGGACAACTCCTTAAGGGTTCAAGAGGGAACGCGTGTCCTCTTGCATTCGTGTGGCAATGATAACGGCTGCGGCCAACGCGGCGAGGCTGGCAATACTAAAGGTTAAGGGGGCGCCAAGGGCCGTCCAGCTGTAACCGGAATACAGCGCGCCCATTGCGCCACCGGTGCCGGCCAGTGCGGCGTAGAGCGCCTGGCCCTGCCCTTGCTGGCGTGGGCCGAAGCTGCGCTGCACGAACTGGATGGCCGCGGCGTGAAAGCTGCCGAACGTCGCCGCGTGCAGAACTTGGGCAAACAACAGCACCCAGAGAAATTCGGCCAGCGAACCGAGCAATAGCCAACGCAACGCCGCCAGCAGAAAACTCGCCAGCAGCACGCGCCGTACCGAGAAACGCGCAAGAATGCGGCTCATCGCCATGAACATCAGCACTTCAGCGACCACGCCGACGGCCCAGAGCATGCCGATAACGCCCCGGCTGTAGCCCAGTCGTTCGAGGTGTAGCGTGAGAAAAGTGTAATAGGGCCCGTGGCTCATCTGCATCAGCGCTACGCAGGCGTAAAACGCCAACACCCCGGGGCTGCGCAGTTGCGCGAGGAAACCATCGCCGCTCAATCGCTCGCCCTGGACCGGCTGGGCGTTCGGCACCCACAGGCTGCTGAGCACGATCCCGGCCATGACCAGCACCAGCGCCGCCGGGTAAATGTCCAGGCTGAGCCATTCGAACAAGCGCCCCAGCGCGACCACGGTAATGATGAAACCAACCGAGCCCCACAGGCGAATCTGGCTGTAGCGGGAGGTCTGGCCTTGCAGGTGCGCTAGCGTGATGACTTCGAACTGCGGCAGCACCGCGTGCCAGAAGAACGCGTGCAAGGCCATGACCATCGCCAGCCAGGCGTAAGTCTGGCTGACGAAAATCAGCGAAAACGTCAGCAACGTGCACACGGCGCCGAAGCGCACGATGGCCAGGCGCCGCCCGGTGTAGTCGCCGAGCCAGCCCCAGATGTTCGGCGCTACGCAACGCATCAGCATCGGGATGGCCACCAGTTCGCCGATGCGCGCCGCGGAGAATCCCAGGTGATCGAAGTACAGCGCCAGAAAAGGCGCTGTCGAACCGAGCAGGGCGAAGTAAAACAGATAGAAGCTGGACAGCCGCCAGTACGGGAGCGCCGTCACCGCTGGCTTAGATCTGGCCCAACACCGGCGTGCTCACACGTACATCGGCGTTCTGGCCACGGTGACGCAGCAGGTGGTCCATGAGCACGATGGCCATCATGGCTTCGGCGATCGGCGTGGCACGGATGCCGACGCAGGGATCGTGGCGGCCTTTGGTGATGACGTCCACCGGGTTGCCATGGATATCGATGGAACGGCCCGGCGTGGTGATGCTGGACGTTGGCTTCAACGCCAGGTGCGCGACGATCGGTTGGCCGGACGAGATGCCGCCGAGAATGCCGCCCGCGTTATTGCTGAGGAAACCTTGCGGGGTCATTTCATCGCGGTGCTCGGTGCCACGCTGGGCGACGCTGGCGAAACCGGCGCCGATTTCCACGCCCTTGACCGCGTTGATGCTCATCAGCGCATGGGCCAGCTCCGCATCGAGACGGTCGAAAATCGGCTCGCCCAGGCCTGGCATCACGCCTTCGGCGACCACGGTGATCTTCGCGCCGACCGAATCCTGGTCGCGGCGCAACTGGTCCATATAGGCTTCCAGTTCCGGCACTTTGTCCGGATCGGCACTGAAAAACGCGTTCTGCTCCACCGAGTCCCAGGTCTTGAACGGAATTTCAATCGGGCCAAGCTGGCTCATGTAGCCGCGAATGACGATGCCCTGGGTCGCCAGGTACTTCTTGGCAATCGCACCCGCAGCCACGCGCATCGCGGTTTCCCGGGCCGAACTGCGGCCGCCGCCGCGATAGTCGCGTTCGCCGTATTTGTGGTGGTAGGTGTAGTCGGCATGGGCCGGACGGAACAAGTCCTTGATCGCCGAGTAGTCCTTGGACTTCTGATCGGTGTTGCGGATCAGCAGGCCAATGGCGCAGCCGGTGGTGCGACCTTCGAATACCCCCGAGAGGATTTCGACTTCGTCGGCTTCCTGGCGCTGGGTGGTGTGACGGCTGGTGCCGGGCTTGCGGCGATCCAGGTCGCGCTGCAGGTCCTCCAGGGAAATCTCCAGCCCCGGCGGGCAGCCATCGACAATGGCGACCAACGCCGGGCCATGGCTTTCGCCAGCGGTGGTGACAGTGAATAGCTTGCCGTAGGTATTGCCGGACATGCAGGACGCTCCGTGAAATGAACCTGAATACGTAATGCGCGCCAGTATACGCAGGCTATCCAACTAGTTCATCCTCGAACCTTATGGTTGCCTGCGAGTCCAACCGGCACCCTTTGATGATGGCCCGACAATGCTGCGAGTTCTTGCCTTGAGCCTTACCCTGATTTCCGGCTTCGCCCAGGCCACTGTCCTGCAGCGGCCAATCTCCCTGGACACCGGCACCGGCGAGCTTTTCGGCTCGCTGCTGCTGCCTAAATCCGACACCCCGGTGCCTGTTGTCCTGATCATTTCCGGTTCCGGCCCGACCGATCGTGACGGCAACAACCCCGAAGGCGGGCGCAATGACAGCCTCAAGCGCCTGGCCTGGGTGCTGGCCAAACACAACATCGCCAGCGTGCGCTACGACAAGCGCGGCGTCGCGGCGAGCCTGGCGGCCACCCCCGACGAACGCAACTTGTCGGTGGAAGCCTATGTGGCCGACACCGAAGCCTGGGGGCGAAAACTCAAGACCGATCCGCGCTTCGGCCAGCTGATCCTGTTGGGCCACAGCGAAGGGGCCTTGATCGCCAGCCTCGCGGCGCCCAGCGTCGATGCGGCGGCGGTGATTTCCGTGTCCGGCAGCGCCCGACCGATCGACCAGGTCCTGCGCCAGCAACTGGGCAATCGCCTGCCTCCTCTGCTGATGTTGCGCAGCAATGAGCTGCTCGACAGTCTCAAGGCCGGGAAAACCGACGACAACGTGCCACCGCAACTGCAAGTGATATTCCGTCCGAGCGTGCAGCCGTACCTGATTTCGCTGTTCCGCCAGGACCCCGCCGCTGCATTCGCGAAGTTGAAAATGCCGGCACTGATCATCCAGGGCAGCAATGACATCCAGGTTGGAGTCAATGACGCCAAACTGCTCAAGGCGGCCAAACCGGACGCCGAACTGGCGCTGATCGAAGGCATGAACCACGTGATGCGCATCGTGCCCAACGACGTCAAACGCCAGTTGGCCTCCTACAAGGATCCGAATTTGCCACTGGCGGCGGAGCTGGGCGCGCGCATCCTCGGATTCATTGACGGGCTTCGCTCCAGCTAATTTGCTCTCCAGTCTTGTCGAAAACGGCCGATAAGCCTTTGTCGCCAGCGTACTGGCTGGCGGCAGTCGAGCTTGGACAGGATCTCGCCGTTATGACCGATACCCAGACTTCACCCGACACCACCGCTGAAAAAGACGTACCGCCAGCGGTCGAGCTGCCTTGGGCGGACGTCCACGTCGAGCACCACAAGATGCTCCGCCTGGCGCCGCTGCAGACGGACCGAAATACCGGTGGCCGGCCCCTGCGCTTTGTCGAGTTCGGCTACGCCGAACGCAACGACAAGCTGCGCAGCCTGATGCGCATGAGCATCTCCCTGCCCGGCCAGCGCGTGCGCAAGGAACAGAATCATTTGGACGTATGGGTCGACCACGCGGAAAAACGCGTGCATTTCGGCCCCGACAGCGGCCTGCAAATCGAACCACTGAACCGCGGCATCGGCCGCTTCATGGCCGCCCACGGCATCAACTGGGCGAAGAAAAGATGGCCTGGCTACACCGTCGACGGCACCGACCTCAACAACAAGGACGCACTGAACGAAGACACGCGCCTGCGCCGCGATCACTTTTTGCGGGTGCACGGGTTCGACGTGGTCTATGCCGATGCCCAGCATTTGAAGGGCAGCGTCAAGGAGGTCAGGGTCGGCGACCTGTTGAGTGACTGGAACACCGAGAAAGTCCAAGTCGTGGAAATTCTCGAGGCGGCGCAGATGCTCCAGCAAGCCGAGCAGAACCTGGCCGAGCAGGAAGTCAAACTCAAGAAACACGAGGAGAAGGTCAGCAAATACAAGCGTGAAGACGCCGGTTTGCGCTTCACCATTACGTGTTTGGTGGCGTTTGCGGTGTTTCAGGCGGGGTTACTGATCTGGATTGCTACGCACCGGTAGCGGCTGATCGTTCCCACGCAGAGCGTGGGAACGATCTGAGTGCAGGTCAGACGCGGGAGGCGAACAGGGCCTGATGATCGCGGCACTGCTCAGCCGTCAGCATGAACACGCCATGCCCGCCACGCTCGAAGTCCAGCCAGGCGAAGTCGACCTCCGGGTACAACGTCTCGACGTGCACCTGGCTATTACCTACCTCGACAATCAACAAGCCCTTCTCGGTCAGGTGATCCGCCGCTTCGGCGAGCATGCGGCGCACCAGGTTCAAGCCGTCATCGCCACAGGCCAGGCCCAGTTCCGGTTCGTGCTGGTATTCGTCCGGCATGTCGGCGAAATCCTCGGCATCGACGTACGGCGGGTTCGACACGATCAGGTCGAAGCGCTGCCCTGGCAAGCCATCGAAACCATCGCCTTGCACGGTGTAGACACGCTCGTCGACTCCGTGGCGCTCGATGTTCTGGTTCGCCACCTCCAGCGCTTCGAAGGACAGGTCGGCCAGCACCACTTCAGCGTTCTGGAACTCGTAGGCGCAAGCGATACCGATGCAGCCGGAGCCGGTGCACAGGTCGAGAATTCGCGCAGGCTCGGTGCCCAGCCAGGGTGTGAACCGGTTTTCGATCAGTTCGCCAATCGGTGAGCGAGGAATCAATACGCGCTCATCGACGATGAACGACATGCCACAGAACCAGGCTTCACCCAACAGATAGGCGGTCGGCACGCGGTCTTCGATCCGGCGCTTGAGCAGGTTCTGCAGGTGCGCCACTTCGTCTTCTTCCAGATTGCAGTCCAGGTAACTGTCGGAGATTTCCCACGGCAAGTGCAGCGCACCCAACACCAATTGACGGGCTTCGTCCCAGGCGTTGTCGGTCCCATGGCCGAAAAACAGATCCTCCCCATGGAAGCGGCTGACGGCCCAACGGATATGGTCACGCAGGGTACGAAGGCGGGAAGTGATCACGACGGTAAACTCCAGAAAAATCGACGGGCGATTCTACCAGTCAAACGGCGTCCCGACGACGCAGGAAATACACCGGGACAAATGTAGGAATTATCTGGTTTTATCGCCGGCTATTGAACAAAACTCAATACTTGACAACGCTGTAAGCCAGTAACGACGGTGCCTACGATGGTAGCGATTCACAGAAGCGCTCAGCCAGAGGACAATGTCGCAAAAGCCCCACCCGAAGGAGCCCCAGAATGTCCGTTCCACAAACGATGTTTCAACTCAGCGGCCGCGGTTATGCAGCAGCCAAACTGAGTCATGCGACCCTGATCATCATCGATGCCCAGAAAGAATACCTCAGCGGTCCCCTGGCCCTGAGCGGCATGGATGCGGCGGTCGCGAACATCAAGAAATTGGTGACTGCCGCCCGCGCGGCCGGCCGGCCGATCGTGCATGTCAGCCACCTCGGCACCGTTGGGGGGCTGTTCGATCCACGCGGCGAGCGCGGCCAGTTCATTCCAGGGCTGGAACCGCTGGCCGGGGAAATCAAGATCGAGAAAATCCTGCCCAGTGCGTTCCATGGCACGGACCTGAAAAAACGCCTGGAAGAACTGGGCTCGGTGGATCTGGTGGTGTGCGGCTTCATGAGCCATTCCAGTGTCAGTACCACCGTGCGGGCAGCAAAGAACCTGGGTTTCCGCTGCACCCTGGTGGAAGACGCCTGCGCCACCCGAGACCTGCCGTACAAAGGCGGCGTCCTGAGTGCCGAGCATGTGCAGCAGACCGAAATGGCGATCATGGCGGACAACTTTGCCGCCCTCGCCCTGACCAACGACCTGGTCTGATCGGCGGTTCATGAGCGGTCCATGCCGCCGCTCATCCGCAAAAGCCTCTCATATGCCGTAAATGTCTTAGCCTCAGGAACATCCCGGTCAACTTCCGGTCGAAGGGCCGATACCCATTGAGGAAGGTCGGAATGAAGTTATCCGATGGTTTTGACGCTCGCCGTTTACGGCCCAAAGGCCAAAGCAACTGGCGTTTTCGAATCGGCGCAGCCTTCGCTGCCTTGCTGGCGACCTGCGGCGTGCTGCTGGCGATGGCCGGCACCGCCAGCCTGTTCGGCCATGCTCCGGCCCTGGGCGAGTTGAACACCAACCGGGCGGGCGCGGCAGTGATCCTGGTGATAGGCCTGTTCGTGCTGTACCTCGGCATCTGGCTGTGGCGCCGCTGCCGCCGCCGCTCGCGTCAGTCGAACGCACTGAACATCTCCCCGCACCTGATGAAAAAACACGACTAAGCGCAAGTTGCAGCGCGATGCCGCACGTTTTCTCGCGCCCGATTCGCTTCGAGTTGGGTAAACTGGCCACCCTTCGCGGAGGCTGACATGCAAGACGACGATTTTTCCCTGTTCAAAAGTGCGATCCAAGGCGTCAAGCCGATCAAGCACGATCGCGCCGAAACCGGCAAGCCCAAGGCGGACCGCGCGCACATCGCCACGTTGCGCCAAGCCGCCACCGTGCGTACCGATGCCACCACTGTTGACGGGCTGTCCGATCAGTTCGTCATCGACGTCGGCCCGGAAGACGAACTGATGTGGGCACGCGACGGCGTGCAGGAAAGCCAGATGCGCAAGCTCAAGATCGGGCAGATCCCGTTCGAGGGCAGCCTTGACCTGCACGGCATGAGCGTGGAAAAAGCCCGGGAAACCCTTTGGGCATTCCTGGCTGAAGCGACAAAATTCGAAATCCGCTGCGTACGTGTCACCCACGGCAAAGCCGTGCGCCTGGACGGCAAGCGGCCGATGATCAAGAGCCACGTCAACACCTGGCTGCGCCAGCATCCACAGGTACTTGGCTTCACCTCGTGCCAGGCCAGGCATGGCGGTGCCGGAGCCGTTTATGTGATGCTCAAACGCACCATGATGGAAGGTCGCGACGAGTAAACCTGATGCGCCGCGCTTGCAGCGCCGTGTCTGCCACCGTACCCTTGCCCTTTGCGTAAAATCCCACAGGTAGTTTCATGTCCCTGGAACAGAATTACACCGCGATCCTTGGCCAACTGGGCGAGGATCCCTCCCGCGAGGGCCTGCTCGACACGCCAAAACGTGCCGCCAAAGCCATGCAGTACCTCTGCCGCGGTTATGAACAGACACTGGAAGAGGTCACCAACGGTGCCTTGTTCAGCTCCGACAACAGCGAAATGGTGCTGGTCAAGGACATCGAGTTGTACTCGTTGTGCGAACACCATCTGCTGCCGTTCATCGGCAAGGCCCACGTGGCCTACATCCCGAGCGGCAAGGTACTGGGTTTGTCGAAAGTCGCGCGTATCGTCGATATGTACGCCCGCCGCCTGCAGATCCAGGAAAACCTCAGCCGCCAGATTGCCGATGCAGTCCAGCAGGTCACCGGCGCCCTGGGCGTTGCCGTGGTGATCGAGGCCAAGCACATGTGCATGATGATGCGCGGTGTGGAAAAACAGAATTCGACGATGATCACCTCGGTGATGCTTGGCGAGTTCCGTGAGAACGCCGCGACCCGCAGCGAGTTTCTCAGCTTGATCAAGTAATTGGCGGTACGAAGAGAACCGGCTTTCATCGCCGGTTTTTTTTCGTCTTGAAAAAATCAGGTAAGCTGCGCGCCTTTCTCATTAGCACCGTGAGGCTTCAACGTGTTCGTAAAAGCGCTTCGTGTCGGCCTTGGCCAACTGATCATCTTCATCGACTTCATCACCCGTCCAGGCAAGAAGCAGCGCCCTGCCGCCGCTCAGGCTCAGGTCGAAGCTGCCGCCAGGGGCCTGACCCTGTATCAGTTCCATGCCTGCCCGTTCTGCGTGAAAACCCGCCGCACCCTGCGCCGCCTGAACGTGCCGGTGGCCCTGCGCGACGCGAAAAACAACGAACAGGATCGCCAGGCCCTGCTTGAGCACGGCGGCAAGGTCAAGGTGCCGTGCTTGCGTATTGAAGAAAATGGCCAGACGACCTGGATGTATGAGTCCAAGGTGATCATTGATTATCTGGATAAGCGTTTCGCTGCAGCCTGATTTATTTGTGGTGTTCTGACTGACGCTTTCGCGAGCAGGCTCGCTCCCACAGGGAACTGGTTGCACAGATTCAATGTGGGAGCGAGCCTGCTCGCGAAGAGGCCGGCACAAACACTGCAAATCCCAGACAAAAATAAACCGGCCCAATGGCCGGTTTATTCATTTCTGCCCAGCCCTCAGGCCGCTTGCGCCGCCTGCACCTGTCGCACCACCTGCGCCAGTCGCTTGATCCCCTCCTCCAGCCGCGCCGGGTCAATGTGGCTGAAATTCAACCGCATGTGCCCGTGATGATTATCCGGCTCAGGGAAGAACGGCTCGCCCGGCATGAACGCCACGTCGTGGGCCAACGCCCCATCGAGTAGCGTACGGGTATCCAGCGGCTGTTTGAGCGTCAACCAGAAAAACAGCCCGCCCTGGGGCACATTCCAATCCGCC
This sequence comes from Pseudomonas sp. G5(2012), assembly GCF_000408945.1. Lineage (NCBI taxonomy): Bacteria > Pseudomonadati > Pseudomonadota > Gammaproteobacteria > Pseudomonadales > Pseudomonadaceae > Pseudomonas > Pseudomonas sp. G5(2012). The sequence continues at coordinate 2,730 of NZ_APIO01000099.1, read as the reverse complement.
AAATCGGCAAAGTGCGTTTGCAGCGCCGCCTGGAATGCATCGCGCCGCACGCGGTAAAAACCACGCAACTCACTCAGGTGCTGCTGGTAAGACTCGCTGCCGATCCATTGCAACGCTTGCCACTGGCCGACTCGATTGGTGTGCAAGTCCGCCGACTGCTTGAGTTTCAATAAGTGCGGGAAAAGATCCGGGCTGGCGATCAGATAACCCACGCGTAGACCCGGCAGCAAGGTTTTCGACACCGTGCCGGTGTAGATCCAGCTGGATTTTTTCAGGCGTCCGGCAATCGGTTTGGCGCTGCCGCCGTCAAACGTCAGCTCACGGTAGGGTTCGTCTTCGATCAAGGTCACGCCGAACTCATCCAGCAATCCGGCGACCGCCTCGCGTTTGGCTTCGCTGTAACGCACCGCCGATGGATTCTGGAAGGTCGGGATCAGGTAGATGAACGCCGGACGATGTGTTTCCAGGCGCGAACGCAGCTGCGCCAGGTTCGGCCCGTCGGCTTCCAGCGGCACCGTGAGGCAATCGGCGCCGAACAGCTGGAAGATCTGCAGTGCCGCCAGGTAGGTCGGTGCTTCGAGCAGCACTTCGGTGCCTTTGTCGATATAGAGCTTGGCGGCCAGATCGAGGGTTTGCTGTGAACCACTGACCACTAACACCTGACTCGCCTCGCATGGCACACCCAGCACTCGAGCCTGTTGCGCCAGGGCTTCACGCAAGGCCGGTTCGCCTTCACTCATGCCGTATTGGCCCATGGACACCGGCATCCGCGCCCATTCGACTTTCGGCAGCATGGCTTCGGCCGGCAAGCCCCCGGCGAACGACATCACTTGCGGACGCTGGGCGGCAGCGAGGATTTCACGGATCAAGGAACTTTTAAGGCGCGAGACACGTTCGGAAAAAGCCATGGGGGTCACCAGTAGCGAGGCCAGGGAAAAATGAGTCAAACTTATTGACCGAAATTACGGCATCACCAACGGATACGTCAACATGATTGACCTTAAAAGCCCGATTTCTCAACAGCAGGCCATGGAAGCGTTTTTCTTCGGCTACCAGGCCTTCACCGCCAAGGCCGATGAAATGCTCGAGCGCCGCGGCCTGAGTCGGGTGCATCAGCGCATTGTGTTTTTCATTGCCCGCTACCCGAACCTTAGCGTCAAGGAGTTATTGGTATTGCTGGGCGTGAGCAAACAGGCGTTGAACATGCCCTTGCGCCAACTGCTGGAGATGCATTTGGTCAACAGCGTGGCGTCCGAGACCGACAAGCGTAAGCGGCTGCTGGAGTTGACCGAGGACGGCGCGCGGTTTGAACAATCGCTGCGTCGTGAGCAGGTGAAATTGTTGGAGCGGGTGTTTGCCGAGGCGGGTGAGACGGCGGTGAATGGGTGGCTGGCGGTGAATATGGCGCTTGGTGAGAACCAGCAAAAAATCTGAGTACCACAAAAGCTTCACGAGCAGGCTCGCTCCCACAGGGGAATGCGGTCCCTTGTGGGAGCGAGCCTGCTCGCGAAGGTACCAGAGCGGGCGATATATCCCTATTGCCAAACTTTTCGTCTACAAAATCAAAAACATTATTTGCATTATTTGTATACAAAAGCATAATCCACTTCGTGCGAGTTCCTGACCTATTGGTCAACAAATTCGCAAGTGCCTCAAAGGGCCGCTGCCACCCTCATGGGTCCGGCCCTGGAAATAACAATAAAACTCTTGAGGAGTACCTCGCTGTGGAAAGCCGCAAATCCGAAGCATCGACGCTGGATCTCTCGCCGCCTTTACGCAATGGCTGGCTGGAGCGCATCTTTAAACTCAGCTTGCATGGCACCACGGTGAAGACCGAGTTGATTGCCGGTCTGACCACCTTCATCACCATGGCCTACATCATCTTCGTCAACCCCAACATCATGGCGGATGCCGGCATCGACCATGGCGCGGCGTTCGTCGCCACCTGCATTGCCGCCGCCCTGGGCTGCCTGTTGATGGGCCTGTACGCCAACTGGCCGGTCGGCCTGGCACCGGGCATGGGCCTGAACGCTTTCTTCACCTACACCGTGGTCGGCACCATGGGCTACAACTGGGAAACTGCACTGGGCGCGGTGTTCGTCTCCGGCGTGCTGTTCATGATCCTGACCTTCTCGCGCATCCGCGAATGGCTGCTCAACAGCATCCCCGTCAGCTTGCGCTACGCCATGGGCGCTGGTGTGGGCCTGTTCCTCGGGCTGATCGGCTTGAAAACCGCAGGCATCGTCGTCGATAGCCCGGCCACCTTGATCAAGCTCGGTTCCCTGCGCGAGCCTGGCCCGCTGCTCGCCGCCGTGTGCTTTTTGATGATCGCCATCCTCAGCTACCACAAGGTGTTCGGCGCGATCCTCATCAGCATCATCACCGTGACCCTGGCCGGTTGGGGCCTGGGCCTGGTGCACTACGAGGGCATCATGTCGGCCCCGCCGAGCCTGGCCCCGACCTGGATGGCGATGAACGTTGCCGGCGTGTTCAACGTCAGCATGATCAGCGTGGTGCTGGCCTTCCTCTTCGTGCACATGTTCGACACCGCCGGCACCCTGATGGGGGTGGCCCAGCGCGCCAACCTGGTGGGCGCTGACGGTCGCATCGAAAACCTCTCGCGAGCCATGAAAGCCGACAGTGCCTCCAGTGTCTTTGGTGCGGTAGTGGGCGTTCCGCCGGTCACCAGCTACGTGGAAAGTGCCGCGGGCGTAGCGGCGGGGGGGGGGG
>NZ_APIO01000098.1:0-15061 GCF_000408945.1 Pseudomonas sp. G5(2012) | reverse complement strand
GTGGCCGTTACCGCAGGAATGGATATGTACTCAGTCACAAATCCCCATTGGCCGCCAGGACGCCTTCGCCGGCAAGCCTGGCTCCTACAGTAAAAGCGAAACCCTAGGTGGCCGTTACCGCAGGAATGGATATGTACACCTGAAAGAAATTGGTCGGCTGTCAGGCCGCGTTCGCGAGCAGGCTCGCTCCCACAGTAGATCGGGTACAACCGCAAGCGACTGGTCCGCTGTCAGGCCGCGTTCGCGAGCAGGCTCACTCCCACAGTAGATCGGGTACAACCGCAAGCGACTGGTCCGCCCCCCGGTGTCAGGCCGCCTTCGCGAGCAGGCTCACTCCCACAGTAGATCGGGTACAACCGCAAGCGACTGGTCCGCTGACAGGCCGCTTTCGCGAGCAGGCTCGCTCCCACAGTAGATCGGGTACAACCGCAAGCGACTGGTCGGCTGTCAGGCCGCCTTCGCGAGCAAGTCCGCTCCCACAACAGGCGTGATAATCAGGAGGGCTTGGGTGGGGCTGCATCCGACGGGGCTTTTGCCGAGCCCTGCTTTTGCGCGCGCCACGTCGCCGGAGGCATGCCGAACTGGCTGATGAACCAGCGCGTAAACGAACTCGCCATCGAGTAGCCAAGCATGTCGGCAATGCGACTGAGCGAGTAATTCGGGTTGTCCAGGTAACGCAGCACCAGGTCGCGGCGCACGTCGTTGATCACATCGTTGAAGGCACATCCATCATCCTTGAGGCGACGTTGCAGCGTGCGCACGTTCATGCCCTGGCTCTGCGCGACCTGTTCGATGGTGGCACGGCCCATCGGCAGCAGCAGGTAGATGGCCTTGCGCACTTCGAACAGCATCGAAGTGCCTTGGTGGCTTTGCAGCGAATCGAGGTAGCTCTGGGCATAGCGCGCCATGGCAGGGTCGGCGTTGGGGTTGGTCATGTCCAGGCTGGCGCCGGCGCAGACGATGCCGTTGAACTCACTGCCGAACTCCAGGGTGCAGCCGAACAGGCGGCGGTGCAGTTGAAGGTTGTCGGGGGCCTGGTGGGTGAAGTTGACGCTGTAGGGGTGCCAGTGTGAGCCGAGCAGGGCGGCGCACAGGCGGAACATCACGCCGATGGCCAGCTCGGTGGCCTGTCGACAGGGCATCGGCGATTCGGTGACCACCTCTTCGCGAATGATCACCATCTTGCCGGCCTCTTCAATAAAGATGGCCAGCGAGTCATTCATCAAGTGCCGGTAATGCACCACCACCTGCAAGGCATCGCGCAGCGTGCGCTGATGGCTGAGCAGCAGGCTGACCACGCCGAAGTCCGAGAGCTGGCGTGATTCGGCCATGCTCAAGCCGAAGGTCTGGCAGCCACTGGCGGCGGCTGAATCCTCCAGCAGGCGCACGGCGGAATCGATGGGGATGCGATGTTCCGGGGCCTGCAGCAAAGCCTTGGACAAGCCAACGCTGGCCAGCAAATCGCGTGGGTTGAACCCCAGGTATTGGGTGACCTCCAGGTAGTTGGTCAAGACGGCGGCGCGAACAAGCTTGGTCATGCGAAGGTCTTTCCTGGGCCGATTGCAATTCAATTGAGCGTGGCGACTATATCCAGCGCATCAGCAATTGCAACAGTTGTTAAGTGAGCGATTGCACCCGCCCATTGCTATCCGATTTACCACTCTTGAACCTGCCTCATCGAGGCTCACCCATTGATTACAGTGACCCGCACAGAACTTGCTGAGATTTTCGACCGGTGGTCGCACCGCGCCATCACCGAAACGTTTGTCATGAAAAGAAAAGTGCCTGACGTCCAATGAAAAGCGCCTGGGGTGGGCGCTCTTTAATGTCAGTCCTACAAAAAGCCCCTGGCGACAGAGCCAGTCGAGTCATCGAGAAAGCGTAGGTGTTGAAGTGGACAAACTGCAAACTGCCGCAACCGTTCTGATCGTACCGGGCCTGCGTGAGCACGTCGCCGAACATTGGCAGACGTTGCTTGAAGCCAGGCTGAGCAAGGTACGTAGCGTGCCGCCGCTGGAGGCCGACAAGCTCGATTGCAACAAACGCGTGCAAGCGATCCAGCATGCACTGGAACAGATCGACGGGCCGGTGATCCTGGTCGCCCATAGCGCCGGTGTCCTGATGGTCGCGCACTGGGCCGCGCAGCACAGCCGGCCGATCAAGGGCGCGCTGCTGGCCGCTCCACCTGACCTCGATGCCCCTTGGCCGTCTGGCTACCCATCGCCTGAAACCCTGCGTAGCCAGGGGTGGGACCCTCTACCCAAAGGCCCGCTGCCATTTCGCAGCCTCGTGGCCGCCAGTACCAACGACCACCTCGCCAGCCTGCAAGCCGTTACGCACCTGGCCGAAGGCTGGGGTAGCGAGCTGCTCAACCTGGGCGATGTCGGTCATCTCAATCCTGCTGCCGGGTACGGGCACTGGCCGCAAGCCGAAGCCCTGATCCTCGAGCTGGATCGCTAGTTCAGGCGCCGGTTGGCCCGCGCCATCCGGTATCCGCCCCTATCCTGAAAAACGTAAACCCCTGGAACAAGGGGTTACGCGGGGCCTGCTGCGCTTAAAACAAATACAAAAAGGCGGAGACAACGCTATGCACCACAACAAGAGTCACGGGTTCACCGCTTCACGCTACACCTTGCTGGCCTCGGCCATTCTCGCGGCAACGGTGCCGACGGCCCATGCGGTCGAGATCGAGACAGGTAGCCCGGACTGGAACGTTCGCGTGGATAACACCGTCAAGTACAACTACGGCGTACGCACCGAAAGCGCGGACAAACGTATGTTGGGCACGCCCAACAACAACGACGGCGACTACAACTTCCGTAGGTCTGGCACCAACATCACCAACCGCGTCGACCTGTTGACCGAGATGGACGTGGTCTATCAGAACCACATGGGCTTTCGCGTAAGCGCCGCCGGTTGGTACGACAAGGCCTACGAGAACACCGGTTCCAATTCCAACCCGTTCGTCAACGGCAACGGTTCGACCTCGGGCCTGATCGCCAACGACCCGCGCCTGGCCGGGGTCACCAATGACAACGTCGGCAACGGCAGCCCGCACCTGAGCAACTATGCCCAGCGTTACTACACGGGTCCGTCCGGCGAAATCCTCGACGCCTTCGTGTTCTACAGCACCGAAGTGGGCGAGGAGTCGATGCTGAGCTTCAAGGCTGGCCAGCACAACGTGTTCTGGGGCGAGACCATTCTCAATCCGGTGCATTCGATCAGCTACGGCCAGTCCGGCCTGGACCTGGCCAAGCTGGCCGCGTCGCCGGGCACCGAAGCCAAGGAGCTGTTCGTACCGCGCAATCAGCTGTCGATGTCGTTCACCGTCAACCCTGAGTTGACCCTGGCGGCCCAATACTTCCTCGACTGGGATGAAGCGCGTCTTCCAGAAGCCGGCACCTACTACGGCGGTTCCGACCTGGTCGGTTTCGGCGCGCAGTCGTTCCTGCTGGGTAACACTAATGCTGTCGTGCCTGGCAGCCCTCTGGGTTGCGGCCTGGCGCCGTGCAACGGCTTGACCAACGTGCGTCGCGGGCACGACCTGACCCCGGACAAGCGCGGCGACTGGGGCCTCATGGCCAAATGGTCACCCGCCTGGCTGGACGGCACCCTCGGCGTCTATTACCGCGAAACCTCGGAAATCCTCCCGCAAGCCTGGCTCGATGCCCGTGGCCTGAGTTCGGCCAACCCGAACGGAACCCGGCCAGCCGGCCAGGTGCCCGCGGTCATCAATACGCTCAACTCGCTGAGCACCGCCACCTATCAGATGGCCTATGCCGACAACATCAAGATCGTTGGCCTGAGCCTGTCCAAGGACGTGGGCGGGGTGAGCGTGGGCTCGGACCTGAACGTCCGGCACAACATGCCGCTGGCCAGTATTCCAGCCGTCGTCAGCACCACCAGTCCCCTGGGCCTGGGCCAGGGGCTCGGCCTGCTGCCGGCGCGCACACCCGGAACCGGCGTGATCTATGACACCCCGGAAAAGGGCGACAGCATGGCCGCCACCGGCGACACCCTGCACTGGACGGTCAACGGTCTGATGACCATGCCGAAAACGCCCGTGTTCGATTCGGCGACCCTGCTCGCCGAGTTGTACTACAGCAACTTGCTCAAGCTCGATAGCAAGAACGAAGCGCTCTACAAAGGCAAGGGCACTTACCACGGTATCGATCAGCCGACCCGTGACAACTGGGGCATCGCGGTCAACTTCACACCGACCTGGTACCAGGTGTTTCCCGGTGTCGACCTCAATGCACCGATGTCCGTCAACCTCGGTCTCGATGGCGTTTCACCGGTTTCCGGTGGCGGTGCCAAGGACACCGGTAACTACGCAGTCGGCCTCGGCGCCGTTGTGTACAACAAATACTTCGTCGACCTGAAATACGTGGACTCTTTCGGCAAGGCCGACAAGTGCAATGTCAGTGGCGTGAGTACTGGCCCGACCGGAGGTGACGGCGCTGCGCCGAATGCCTTCAGCGGCAACGAAAACTACGCCTGTTACGCCGGTGGCTATTCGTCCTTTTCCGGTGGTGGTGCCACGACTGAGGACCGTGGCGCTGTGTACCTGACGATGAAAACAACCTTTTGATGCACCACTGATTTGCTCAATGCAAGCAGGAGAATAACAAGATGAAATTCGTGAAAACCGTGTTGGCCGCTTCGCTGGCCATGGTCCTTGCCGCCCAGGTACAGGCCGCTGTTTCAACCCAGGACGCTGCCAAGCTGGGCACCAGCCTGACCCTGGTGGGCGCCGAAAAGGCCGGCAATGCCGATGGTTCGATTCCGGCCTACAACGGTGGCCTGACCACGCCGCCAGCCAGTTTCAAAGCCGGTGACAGCATGCGCCCGGACCCGTTTGCCAGTGAAAAACCGCTGCTGGTGATCGATGGCAAGAACGTCGACCAGTACAAGGGCATGCTCACCGCCACCACGGTGGAACTGGCCAAGCGCTTTCCGACTTTCCGTGTCGACGTGTTCCCGACCCACCGCACCGTTTCGCTGCCAAAAGCCATCCTCGATAACGGCGTGAAGAACGCCAGCGGCGCCAAGTCACTCGAAGGCGGGTTGGCCATCGACAACGTGCTGCCGGGCGTACCGTTCCCGATTCCGCAATCGGGCAACGAAGCAATGTGGAACTTCCTCTTGCGTTATCAGGGCGTGAGCATCAACTCCAAGTACGACTCCTGGAACGTTGACTCCGCCGGCGTGCCAAGCCTGGCCACCACCGGGCAGGCGTTCATCTCCTATCCGATCTACGAGAACCTGACGCAGCCGATCAGCAGCGCCGATGTGTACTACCAGATGAAGCTGTCCTACACCGGCCCGGCACGTCGCGCCGGCGAGGCGGTAATGCTCAAGGACGCGGCCAACCCGCTGCAGCAACCACGCCGCGCCTGGCAATACCTGCCGGGGCAGCGTCGGGTGAAGCTGGCGCCTAACCTGGCGTACGACACGCCGAACCCAGGGACTGCGGGTGCGGGCACTTATGACGATGTGTTCGTGTTCAACGGTGCGCTGGATCGCTACGACTGGAAGCTGGTGGGCAAGCAGGAAATGATCGTGCCCTACAACACCTACAAGCTGACCTACGCCCAGGATCCGAAGTCGCTGACCACCGCCAATCACCTCGCACCAGACTTCGTGCGCTGGGAAAAACACCGCGTATGGGTCGTGGAAGGCAACCTCAAGGCCGGTGCCCGGCACATCTATGCCAAGCGCCGCTTCTACCTCGACGAAGACAGCTGGAGCGCTTTGGCCTCGGATCAGTATGACGCCCGTGGCCAGCTCTATCGTGGTTCCTTCGCGTTCCTCAGCCAGAGCTATGACAAGCAGGTGCCGGACTCCACGCCTTTCATGATCTACGACCTGGTCGGTGGCTCCTACAACATCAACGGTGTAGTCGGCCCTTACGGCGGCATCAAGTACATCGATCCGCTCTCCAAGGCCCAGTGGTCGTCGGAATCCCTGGCCGGCAGCGGCATTCGCTAAGCCAACCGCAAGCAGACGCTCGCACGATCCACTGTGGGAGCGAGCCTGCTCGCGATGGACGTTAACGATGACGCGTGCTGTCTGGATGCCCGCGTCGCCCTCTGGTCCATCGCGAGCAGGCTCGCTCCCACATGACCTGCACGGCGCAAGGTTTGAACGTCAGGCACACGGCTGTGTGTCCCGGCGCGGTTTTCCGAAGAGGACGCGGTATGTGTTCGTATAAGAATTTCAAGCACGTGGCGTTTGGCCTGGCGCTCGGCCTGTTGCAGGGCGTCACCCACGCAGCCGATTACGTTGATGTGCTGGACCTGCCTGCCAGGGTCAGTGCCTTGGCCAGCAATAGCCCGCTGTCCGGCATGGCCCGCGCCGGTGAGCGCGTGATCGCCGTTGGCCAGCGCGGCCATATCCTGTTTTCCGATGACGCTGGCAAGCACTGGCAGCAGGCTGCCGTACCGGTCAGCGCCGACTTGACCGCCGTGAGTTTTTCCGGCCCCACCCAGGGCTGGGCGGTAGGCAATGACGGTGTGGTGTTGCACACGAGCGACGCTGGCGCGACCTGGAACAAGCAACTCGACGGCCGCCAGATCGGCGACTTGCTGGTCAAGCATTACACGGCGCTGGCCAGTGCCGAGCCGGGCAACGAACAGTGGCCGCTGCTGGTCGCCGAAGGTCAGCGACTGCTGGAGCAGGGTGCCGATAAACCGCTACTCGATGTGTGGTTCGCCAATGACCAAGTCGGCTATGTGGTCGGCGTGTTCAACCTGATCCTGCGCACTGACGATGGCGGCATGAGCTGGACGCCGTTGCAGGATCGCACCGACAACCCGCAAGGCTTGCACCTCAATGCCATCGCCTCCACTGGTGACAGCCTGTACATCGCCGGCGAACAAGGCCTGTTGCTCAAATGGGATGAGCAGGCTCAACGCTTCGCCGCCGTGGAGACGCCCTATCAGGGCAGCTTCTTCGGTGTCATCGGCAAGCCTGGCGAAGTGCTCGTCTACGGCTTGCGCGGCAACGTGCTGCGCAGTACCGACGGCGGGCAGAGCTGGACCCCGTTGGACACTGGGCTGCACATCAGCATTACCGCCGGCCTCGTCGATGCCCGTGGCCATTACCGGCTGTTCACCCAGGGCGGGCAGATGCTGGTCAGCCAGGGCACAGGTGCGCACATGCACCTGGTGCAGCAACCGGCACGCACCCCGGTTGCCGGTGCCACCCAGTCCGCCGACGGCGCATTGGTGGTAGCGGGCAGCCGTGGCGCCCAGGTGTTAGCCGCCGATCCAGCCCTCGAACCCTAAGAGCGAGAACCCAGACATGGGCAATATCAAACAAGACGCCATGCCGGTGATTCGCGAGCTGCGTGATTTCGACCGCCGCTCCGGCAACCTGCTCGAACGGCTGGTGTTCAACTACCGTCCGCTGTTCATGCTGCTGATGGCCTTGGCCACCGTGGTCCTGGGCTTCATGGCGGTGACCCGCCTGGAACTGCGCCCCAGCTTCGAAAAAATGATTCCGCAGAGCCAGCCGTACATCCAGAATTTCCTGGAAAACCGCCAGTCGCTGCGCGGCCTGGGCAACTCAGTGCGGGTGGTGGTCGAGAACACCCAGGGTGACATTTTCGACCCTCAGTACCTTGACGTACTCAAGCAGGTCAACGACCAGTTGTTCCTCACTGAAGGCGTCGACCGTGCGTGGATGAAGTCCTTGTGGAGCCCGGCGGTACGCTGGACTGAAGTCACCGAGCAAGGCTTCCAGGGCGGCCCGGTGATGCCTGATACCTATGAGGGCAAACCTGAGCAAATCGAACAGTTGCGCCAGAACATTTCCCGCGCCGGCATCGTCGGCAGCCTGGTCGCCAGCGACTACAAGTCGAGCATGCTCGTCGTACCGCTGCTGGACAAGTCCGCCGCAGGTGGCCAGCGCATCAACTACCATCAGTTCTCGCAGATGCTCGAAGAGCAGTTGCGCGACAAGATCGAATTCGCCGGCGACAGCGCGGCGCGTAAATCCGGGGAAGAGGGCAAGGGCCCGTACAAGGTGCGGGTGATCGGTTTCGCCAAGCTGATGGGCGACCTGATCGACGGCCTGATCCAGGTGATGATGTTCTTCGGGCTGGCCGTGGTCACCTCGCTGATCATCATCTACGCCTACACCCGTTGTGTGCGCAGCACCTTGTTGGTGGTCGGCTGCTCGCTGATCGCGGTAGTCTGGCAACTGGGCATCGTCGCCTGGCTGGGCTACGCCATCGACCCGTACTCGGTGCTGGTACCGTTCCTGATCTTCGCCATCGGTGTGTCACACGCCGCGCAGAAGATGAACGGCATCATGCAGGACATCGCCCGTGGCACCCACAAACTGATTGCCGCGCGCTACACCTTCCGCCGCCTGTTCATCGCTGGCGTCACTGCATTGCTGGCTGACGCCGTGGGCTTTGCCGTGCTGATGCTGATCGACATTCCGGTGATCCAGGACCTGGCGATCACCGCCAGCATCGGTGTCGCGGTACTGATCTTCACCTCACTGTTGCTGATGCCGGTGGCGCTGTCCTACATCGGCGTCGGCCGCAAGGCGGCCGAGCGTGCGCTGAAAATCGACAACCGTGCCGAGCACCACAAGGGCTTCGGCAAACTCTGGGACCTGCTCGATCGTTTCACCACGCGCAAGTGGGCGACGGGCGCCGTGCTGGTCGCGGTGCTGATGGGCATTGGCGGCTTCATGGTCAGCCTGCAACTGAAGATCGGCGACCTTGAAAGTGGGGCGCCGGAATTGCGCGCCGACTCGCGCTACAACCGCGACAACGCCTACATCACCAGCCACTATGCGCTGTCCAGCGACCTGTTCGCGGTGATGATCAAGACCGCGCCGGAAGGCTGCCTGAACTACAAGACCCTGATCCTCGCCGATCGCCTGGCCTGGGAGCTGCAGCAGTATCCGGGTGTGCAGGCGACGTCCTCACTGGTCAACGCGGTACGCCAGATCACCGCCGGCACCTATGAAGGCAACCCCAAGCTCAACAGCATCCAGCGCAACCAGGACGTGCTGAACTATGCCGCGCAGCAAGCCTCGGTCAACTCTCCGGAGCTGTTCAACAACAACTGCTCGCTGATGCCGGTGATTGCCTTCCTCAAGGATCACAAGGCGGAGACCCTGGATGCCGTGGTGGCGATCGCCGACAAGTTCGCCAAGGAAAACAGTACTGACGATCGCCAGTTCCTGTTGGCGGCCGGCAGTGCCGGGATCGAAGCGGCCACCAACATCGTGGTGCGCGAGGCCAACCGTACCATGCTGCTGTACGTCTACCTGGCGGTGACGCTGTTCTGCCTGATCACTTTCCGCAGCTGGCGCGCCACGCTGGTGGCGCTGCTGCCACTGGTGCTGACTTCGATCCTGTGCGAAGCGCTGATGGTGGTCATGGGCATCGGCGTGAAAGTCGCGACCTTGCCGGTGATCGCCTTGGGTGTGGGGATCGGTGTGGACTACGCACTGTATCTGCTCAGCGTGCAATTGCACTTCCAGCGCCAGGGCCTGCCGCTGTCCCAGGCGTACCGCAACGCCGTGTCGTTCACCGGCCGGGTGGTCGGGCTGGTGGGCATCACACTGGCCGCCGGCGTGGTGTGCTGGGTCTGGTCGCCGATCAAGTTCCAGGCCGACATGGGCATCCTGCTGACCTTCATGTTCCTTTGGAACATGCTCGGCGCGCTGATCCTGATTCCGGCCCTGTCGTACTTCCTGCTGCGTGAACGGGCACCGCAACCCGGTGCTGTTGCGGCAGCCGAAATCATTGAATCCACTGAACGTCCCGGCATGCCCCATGCCGTGACCACTTCCGAGTAAGTCAAGATGTCTGATTACAAAGCTCCCCTGCGCGACATGCGCTTCGTCCTCAACGAGGTCTTCCAGGTGTCCCGGCTGTGGGCCAGTTTGCCTGGCCTGGCCGACGTGATCGATGAAGAAACCGCCGCCGCCATCCTCGAAGAAGCCGGCAAGATCAGTGGCGAAGTCATCGCACCCTTGAACCGCGCCACCGACGAGCAGGGCTGTACCTGGAGCAATGGTTCGGTCACCGCGCCAGAGGGTTTTGCCGAGGCCTATCAAGCCTTCGCCGAAGGCGGTTGGGTCGGTGTCGGCGGAGATCCGCAGTACGGTGGCATGGGCATGCCCAAGGCGATTTCGGCCCAGGTCGAAGAGATGGTCAACGCGGCCAGCCTGTCGTTCGGCCTGTACCCGATGCTGACCGCCGGCGCCTGCCTGTCGATCAAGGCGCACGCCAGTGAAGAACTCAAGGAGCGTTACCTGCCGAACATGTACGCCGGCACCTGGACCGGTTCCATGTGCCTGACCGAGGCCCATGCCGGCACCGACCTGGGCATGATCCGCACTCGCGCCGAGCCCCAGGCCGATGGCAGCTACAAGGTCAGCGGCAGCAAGATTTTCATCACCGGCGGCGACCACGACCTGACCGAAAACATCATCCACCTGGTACTGGCGCGACTGCCCGATGCCCCGGCAGGCCCAAAAGGCATCTCGCTGTTCCTGGTGCCCAAGGTGCTGGTCAATGCCGACGGATCTCTGGGTGAAAACAATGCGCTGTCCTGCGGCTCCATCGAACACAAGATGGGGATCAAGGCGTCGGCCACCTGCGTGATGAACTTCGACGGCGCCACCGGCTGGATCGTCGATGCGCCGAACAAGGGGCTGGCGGCGATGTTCACCATGATGAACTACGAGCGCCTGGGCGTGGGCATCCAGGGCCTGGCGCAGGGCGAGCGTTCCTATCAGAACGCCGTCGCCTATGCTCGTGATCGCTTGCAGAGCCGTGCACCTACCGGCGCGCAGAACAAAGACAAGGCCGCCGATCCGATCATCGTCCACCCTGACGTACGGCGCATGCTGTTGACTATGAAGGCCCTGAACGAAGGTGGCCGTGCGTTCTCCAGCTACGTGGCCCTGCAACTGGACATCGCCAAATACAGCGAAGACCCGACAACCCGCACGCGTGCCCAGGAACTGGTGTCGTTGCTGACCCCGGTGGCGAAGGCATTTCTCACCGACATGGGCCTGGAAACGACCCTGCACGGGCAGATGATTTTCGGCGGCCATGGCTACATTCGCGAGTGGGGCCAGGAGCAACTGGTGCGCGACGTGCGCATCACGCAAATCTACGAAGGCACCAACGGCATCCAGTCCCTGGACCTGGCCGGGCGCAAGATTGTCGGCAGCGGCGGGGCGCTCTACCGCCTGTTTGCTTCGGAAATCCGCAACTTCACCGCCAACGCCAGCGCCGAACTTGATGAGTTCACCCAGCCGTTGAACGCCGCCGTGGACACCCTCGATGAACTGACCGCGTGGCTGCTGGATCGGGCACAGGGCAACCCAAATGAAATCGGCGCGGCCTCGGTCGAGTACCTGCACGTGTTTGGCTACACCGCGTACGCCTACATGTGGGCGCGCATGGCCAAGGCCGTCGTCAGCGGCGATGCCGAGGACGATTTCTACACCAGCAAGCTGGCCACCGCGCGTTTCTACTTCGCCCGGTTGCTGCCACGTATCCACTCGTTGAGCGCATCGGCCAAAGCCGGAAGCGACTGCCTCTACGAGCTGCAAGCCGACCAGTTCTAAAGGACAAGGAACCTTAATCATGATGGCGACAAAAATAATTCCACCCGCCGAAGGCGCCTATGCCTATCCCTTGCTGATCAAGCAATTGCTGCTGTCCGGGGTGCGCTACGAACCGGGTCGGGAAATCGTCTACGCCGACAAGCTGCGCTACAGCTACCAGACCCTCAACCAGCGCATCCGCCGCCTGGCCAATGCGTTGACTGCGGCCGGGGTCAAGGCCGGGGACACCGTGGCCCTGCTTGACTGGGACAGCCACCGCTACCTGGAATGCTTCTTCGCCGTGCCGATGATTGGCGCGGTGCTGCACACGGTGAACATTCGCCTGTCGCCGGAGCAGGTGCTGTTCACCATGAACCACGCCGAGGATGACCTGGTGCTGGTGCATGACGATTTCCTGCCGCTGGTCGAGCAGATCCAGGGGCGGCTGACCACGGTCAAAGGCTTTGTGCAGCTCACCGATGACCAGGCATCCGATACTTCATTACCCGTGCAGGGCGAGTACGAGCAGTTGCTGTCGCAGTGTTCGGACCAGTATGACTTTCCCGATTTCGACGAGAATTCGGTAGCGACGCTGTTCTACACCACCGGCACCACCGGCGACCCCAAGGGCGTGTATTTCACCCATCGCCAGTTGGTCCTGCACACCTTGAATGCCGTGGGGACATTGGGCGTCTACCAGGGGACGCCGCTGCTGCGTTCCGATGACGTGTACATGCCGATCACGCCGATGTTCCATGTGCATGCCTGGGGCGTGCCTTACGTCGCTACCCTGATGGGCATCAAGCAGGTGTACCCCGGCCGCTACGAACCCAATAGCCTGGTCCGGCTTTATCAGGAGGAGAAGGTGACGTTTTCCCACTGTGTGCCAACCATCCTGCAAATGCTCCTCACCTGTGAGCAAGGCAAGTCCGCCGATTTCAACGGCTGGAAAATGCTCCTGGGTGGCAGTGCGCTGCCCTTGGGTCTTGCCAGCGAAGCCAGTGCAAAAGGCATGGTGGTGCACGCTGGCTACGGCATGTCGGAAACCTGCCCGCTGCTGTGCCTGACTTACCTGCGCGATGAAGACCGCAAGCTATCGGCCCAGGCGCAACTGCCGACACGCATCAAGACCGGTACCCCGGTGCCGATGGTCGACCTGAAAATCATCGATGCCAGTGGCAATGACGTGGTCCATGACGGCGAGTCCCTGGGCGAGATCGTGGTGCGCGCGCCCTGGCTGACACAAGGCTACTTGAAGGAGCCGCAAAAAGGCGCCGAGCTGTGGCAGGACGGCTGGTTGCACACTGGCGACATGGCTTCCATCGACCCGTTGGGCGGTGTGGAAATCAAGGATCGCATCAAGGACGTGATCAAGACCGGCGGGGAGTGGATCAGCTCCCTGGAGCTGGAAAGCCTGATCAGCGAACACCAGGCGGTGCTGTCGGTCGCGGTGGTGGGCATTGCCGATGAGCAATGGGGAGAACGGCCCATGGCCCTGGTGGTGTGCGAGCCGGGACAGTATCTGGACCGCAAGATCCTCGAGGCGCACCTGCAAGGGTTCGTCGAGATCGGCCGGATCAATAAATGGGCGATTCCCAAGCAGTTCAAGTTCGTGGCTGAGATTCCCAAGACCAGCGTTGGCAAGATCAACAAGAAGCTGATCCGGGAACAGGCGCTGGTCTGAGCAACCGTGACGCATAACCCACTGTAGGAGCGAGCATGCTCGCGAGAAACCCGAGAGCACCGCGGGGTGTCAGGTAGCCAGCGTCATCGTTGACGACCATCGCGAGCATGCTCGCTCCTACAGGGGGCCTTCGGCACGTCCGATTTCGATGAAAATCCCCCTGGTCGTTTTTCAAAAACCATGAGGTTGCGTACCTCATTGCGACAACTCTTATCCCTCTACGGAAATTACTTTCATCTCGTTTGAAGTTCGTGCCTCGAAATGTTCTAAGAGTTTCACAAATATTTCGACGTGACCCTCTTGAGGAGTACCGCATGTTCAAACGAGCAATTCCCGCCGCCATCCTGTTGTTCGGCGGTTCGATCGGCGCACAGGCAGCAGAGCCTGGCGCACGCGGCTTTCTGGAAGACAGCAAGGCCAGCCTTTCCATGCGTACCCTGTACTTTAACAGCGATAACCGCGACGGCAGCGCAGACCCTTCCAAGACCGAAGAGGCGGCCCAGGGTTTTGTGCTGCGTTATGAGTCGGGATTCACCCAAGGCACCCTGGGGTTCGGGCTTGATGCCCAGGCGTTGCAAGGGATTACCCTGGACAGCGGCGCCGGTCGCCACGTCGGCAGCGGCATGATTCCCTCGAAGGGCGACGGTGCGGCCGATGCCTGGAGCAGCTTCGGTCCCACGGCGAAGATGCGCATCGCCAAGACCGAACTGCGTTACGGCACGTTGTTGCCGAAGCTGCCGATACTGCTGTCCAACGATGCCCGCGTGCTGCCGCAATCGTTCACCGGCGGCCAGGTCACGTCAAAAGACATCGATGGCCTGACCCTGACCGGCGGGTTGCTGGAGCACGCAGTCGGTCGTGCCTCGACCGATCGAACCGGCCTGTCGGTTGCCGGTGGTACCCGGGACAGCAACAAGTTCTATTTCGCCGGGGGCGACTACGAGGTGACCAAGGCGCTGAAGGCACAGTACTACTTCGCGCAGTTGGAAGACTTCTACAACCAGAACTTCCTCGGCCTGACACACAGCCTGGCCATCGACAGTGCAAGCGCCATCACCACGGACCTGCGCTATTTCCGCACCACCTCCAGCGGTGCCAACAGCTCCGCCGCAGGTAGAGCGCAAGGCTATCGCGTCTCGGGTTACACCGATGACAACAACGGTGAAATCGATAACGACACCTGGGCTGCCATGGTTACCTATACCAACGGCGGCCATGCCGTGGCGCTCGGTTACCAGCAAGTGGGCGATGGCAGCAACTTCGTCCAGCCCAACCAGGGCAGCCTGGTGGATAAAGGCGCGGGTGGTGGCAGCGTCTACCTGCCCACCGATCGCATGATCCAGAGCTTTGCCCGCGCCGGGGAGCAAACCCGTTTCGGTCAATACACCTATGACTTCGCACCCCTTGGAATCCCGGGCCTGAAGGCGTCAGTGGCGTATCTCAAGGGCACGGACATCAAGGCGCAAAACGCTGCAGACCAGTCTGAGTGGGAGCGTGATATGACGCTGGACTATGTGATTCAGTCGGGTTCGCTCAGGGGGCTTGCCTTCAGCGTGCGCAATGGCAAGTCGAACACCGATGCCGGGCGCAATGTTGAGCAGAATCGCTTCATCATCAACTACACCCTGTCGCTGCTGTAACGCCCGTTACGCACTCACGGCGGAATGAAACCCTTGTAGGAGCCAGGCTTGCCGGCGAAGGCGGCCTGATAGCCGACCTATTATTTGTTGTCGGAGTACATATCCATACCTGCGGTAACGGCCACCTACGGTTTCGCTCTTACAGCGA
>NZ_APIO01000097.1:0-19187 GCF_000408945.1 Pseudomonas sp. G5(2012) | reverse complement strand
GAGCGTGGGAACGATCATCAAGCAACGACGCCTACGACGCCCTCCCCGTGCATCTGCCGCAACAACCCCAGCCCACTGTCCATAAACACCGTCGATTCCGTCATCCCCGCCTCCGCCGCCAATCCCTGCAACTGCGCACGTCCGGTCTGCCCGGGAAATTCCTCGATACGCTGCAACAACCGAAACGCCAACGGGCTCAATTCAGAAAACTTCACGCTGAAATCCGGGTCCCGACGCACCAGCAGCAATGTCGGCTGATCCGGTGGCGCATCAGGCTGATGATGCGGCCCGACCAACTGCACTGGCCAGGCATACGCCAAGGGCCAGGCCAATGGCGAAACCTGCAACGGACAATCCAGCAGCCCATCGACATCGCCGCCGGGCAACGGCTCGGCTTCGGATTGTTGCAGGACCATTTCCACCCATTCGTAGTGCGCCAGTTCGACCATGAACGGCGGCCAGGGGCCAGCAGCCAGCGCCGCAGGCTCAGAGGCCAGAAACTCGACAAACTCCTGGGCGATTTCGCCGAATTTCGGCGTGTGGGCTCGGTAGTCGCGCAGGAAAATCCGCACCAGCGCCCGCCATTGCGTGTCGCCGAGAATCTTCACCAATACCGGAAAGGTGCCGCCGATCAATGACGACAAGTTGGCGAACACCAGGTCGCGATATACCTGGGCCCGCGCCGGGTCCATTTCCGGCGGTGGCGCGTAACGCTCGGGGTCGCGCACGTAGCGCCCCAGACTGTTTTGCTGCTCTTGCAGGGTGCGCTTAACCACGGTTGACCCCCTCGGTTTGCAACCGGCGAATGGTCTGCAACTCGGCGACCAGTTCGCAAAACGCCGGAAAGTTGAAATCGCGCTCGAGCAAAGTCGGTTGCGCGCCAAATCGGGAATAGGCCTGGGCCAGCAACGACCACACCGCCGGTTTCACCGAAGCGCCATGGGTGTCGATTTTCAAGGTGTCGGACTCATCGAAATGCCCGGCGATGTGCATGGCCACGACACGATTCGCTTCGATCCCGGCCAGGAACGTACGCGGGTCGAAACCATGGTTGATCGAGTTGACGTACACATTGTTGACGTCCAGCAACAGGTCGCAATCGGCTTCACGCAGCACGGCGTTGGTGAACGTCACCTCGTCCATGTCCTGCTGCGGTGCGGCATAGTAGGAGACGTTTTCCACCGCCAGGCGGCGGCCGAGAATGTCCTGGGCCTGACGGATGCGCGCGGCGACGTGATGCACCGCCTCTTCGGTAAAGGGCAACGGCAACAGGTCATACAGGTGACCGTCGTCGCTGCAGTAGCTCAAGTGCTCGCTGTACAGCGGCACGTCGTGGTGATCGAGGAAGATCCGCACCTCTTTCAGGAATTCGACATCCAGCGGCGATGGCCCGCCCAGGGACAGGGACAAGCCGTGGCAGGATAACGGGTAGCGCTCGGCCAGGGTTCGAAACGCCAGGCCATGGGCGCCGCCGATGCCGATCCAGTTTTCCGGCGCGACTTCAAGAAAGTCGAAATGGCCGGCCGGGGCGGCCAGCAGGTCTTTGATCAAACCGCGACGCAGGCCGAGCCCGACGCTGGCCTGTGCTGATGTGACAGGGGTTTGCATGATGTCGATCCCAAGGGTTGTCAGAATGTCATCACAGTTAATCGAAGGGATGTATCGGGCCTGTGTGGCGGGTCGACGGAAAACAGCAACGCTTGTATCGCCAGCGGGTCTGTACACACTCTGGTACAAACCCGCATCCAGGCATTACGCCAGG
Source organism: Pseudomonas sp. G5(2012) (assembly GCF_000408945.1). Classification (NCBI taxonomy): domain Bacteria; kingdom Pseudomonadati; phylum Pseudomonadota; class Gammaproteobacteria; order Pseudomonadales; family Pseudomonadaceae; genus Pseudomonas; species Pseudomonas sp. G5(2012). The sequence continues at coordinate 17,425 of NZ_APIO01000097.1, read as the reverse complement.
TCGTACTTCTCGCGCACCAGATGACCGATGCCCATGCGATCGAGCACATCCATCGGGCACAGGAAGGTCACGCGCACAGTGCCTGGCAGGCGACTGATGTCGATGGAGCCGGTGATGGTGGCGCGATTGAGCACTTCGTCATAAGGCAGGCCGGTGACGGTGGCGGCTCGGGTCAAGCCGTTTTCCACCGCCAGATTGAGGTTCTCGCCGCTGCCGATGAAGGTGATCGGGCCACTCTGTTCGATCTCGTGCTGGCCCCAGCGCTCTCCCAGCTCCCGGACTTTAGCGCGCTGCCCGGCATCCATCGGGCGCGCCATCGGTGGCAGATCATCAAGGTTTTGCAGAAGGATCGGCCCTTCCAGCGTCAGGTTTTTCACCACTTGCACCACCACCTCGGTTTCCCCGGAACAGTCGGTTGCGTGGCCGGCGATCTCGCCGTTGCCCTGTTGCGCATGCATGTCGCCCATGTAAACGCCGGCCCCCGGAACTTTCACCGGGCAGATCAACACACAGCCTTCGCGGACCGAATTGGTGTCCATGTGGCCGTCGGTCTTGGCCGCGTGCAGCTCTTCGCGGGTCATGCCGAAACGGTGCGGCGCATTGATCAGGTACTGGCCGAAGTCGGCACAGTTGTGCGAGTCGGGAATGTCTCGGGACGGCAAGGTGCCGATGTTTCCAAGGAACGGCCGCATAGGCGCGGCAACCCCGGGGATATCGGCGCGGGCCAGGGACAGGATTGAATGCTGCGCGGCGAATTCCGGCAGCGCCGACATCTCAGAGGCATTGCCGGCCAGTCGGTTGGCGATGTCCTGGTTGACCGTCAGGCTGACCTGATTCTGCGCGTCAAAGACGATCACATAGCCGTGGCTGAAGCGAAATGCGCTGACCTCGGCGTCACAGTGGTTGCAGCGAATCGCGTCCTCGCCAATGCCTTCGACATGGCTGGCCGGATGCTCGGTGCCACATTTGGAGCAGAACTTGGAGACGAACGGATCGCCGTTGTAGCGCCCCTCGACAAAGCTCATGACCCCGGAGGAAGTGGCCAGCGACGTGACGCGCATGCTGTTGATCTTGATCGCCACGGCATCGCCGATTTGCGCCCCGGCGATGGCCACCGGTTGCGTCACTTCATGGCCCCCCTCGAAAGCGGGCGTGATCATCGGCCCCCAGCAACCTGGCGGTGTTCCGGTGACCAGGGTGCCGCCATCGGCCAGCGGGCCGAGCATCGGCTGGCTCGGACCAATGATGCCATTGGTGTAGCGATCGACCCGCAGGCGATCGACCGGCGCGGCGTTGAGAGTGGGTTGAGGCACAAGCGTTGTCATGATGATCCCCATCGGAGTCAGGAGCGAATGGTCCTCACAGTTCAGCGCAGGTTTGTATCTGGTCTGTGTTCGGGGGTGGCCTTGAATTGGCGGGGACTGTATCGAGAAACAGTCTGGATACATTGGGATACATGCATAGGGACTGCCAAACACCCTCCCTGTGGGAGCGAGCCTGCTCGCTCCCACAGGGGGCTGCGTCAATCAGGGACATTGGCTTTCGTCGCTTGGGACGGCGCCACAGCCCCTGAGAACTAAACTTAATCCACACAGGACGAGTTGATCGTCCTGTCCATTCCACGACCACCGCCCAGGGGCGAACGCCTCGATAAACACCGCCACTGGACTCTGATCCTGCAAAAGGAGCACACGTGATGGACGAGGCCAAACTCAACGATTTCATGGGCAAACTGGTAGGCGACATGGGCGGCGCGGCGATGCTGGCTAACGTCATCCTTGGTGAAGAGCTCGGCCTGTACCGGGCCATGGCAGACAGCCAGCCAGTCAAGCCCGAAGCTCTCGCCGAGAAGACCGGCTGCAACCCTCGCCTGGTGCGCGAATGGCTCAGCGCCCACGCAGCTTCTGGCTATATGGAACACAGCGACGGTCAATTCCGCCTGCCCGAAGAACAAGCCCTGGCACTGGCCGTCGAAGACTCGCCGGTCTATGTGGCGGGTGGCATCGGCGTAGTTGCATCGTTTTTTCATGACAAGGACAAACTGGTCAAGGCCATGCGTGGCGATGGCGCCCTGGCGTGGGGCGATCACCACCCGTGCATGTTCAGCGGCACCGAACGTTTCTTCCGGCCCGGCTACAAGGCGCACCTGATCGCCGAGTGGTTACCGGCCCTGGACGGTGTGGTAGCCAAACTGGAGGAAGGCGCCAAGGTCGCCGACATTGGCTGCGGTCACGGCGCGTCGACGGTGATCATGGCCCAGGCGTACCCGAACTCGCGGTTCGTTGGTTTCGATTACCACGCGCCGTCCGTCACCGTCGCCACCCAGCGCGCCGAAGAAGGTGGCGTGTCCGGCCGGGCACGGTTCTTCCAGGGTACGGCCAAGAGCTATCCCGGCAACGACTATGACCTGGTCTGCTACTTCGACTGCCTGCACGACATGGGCGACCCGGTGGGCGCGGCCAAGCACGCGTACGAGTCCTTGAAGCCGGATGGCACGGTATTGCTCGTGGAGCCGTTCGCCAACGACTCGCTGGACGACAACATCACCCCGGTCGGCCGGCTGTTCTATGCCGCCTCCACCTTCATCTGCACGCCCAATTCGCTGTCCCAGGAAGTCGGCCTGGGCCTTGGCGCACAAGCAGGTGAAGCACGGTTGCGCAAGGTGTTCAGTGAGGCCGGGTTCTCGAGTTTCCGCCGGGCTACGGAAACGCCGTTCAACCTGATCCTCGAAGCACGTAAATAGCCCCCCTTCTGTGGGAGCGAGCATGTTCCGGGCGGCGCTCCGACGATTGAAGACGAAACACCGCGGGGCGTCAGGCCGCCAGTGTTATCGTTGACGTCCATCGCGAGCGTGCTCGCTCCTACAGGTTTGCGGGGTATTGAGATGCTCGATAGCCTTATCCACGAACAACTCGACCAGCTCCAACAGCTCATCGCCGACGAGCCGTTCGCGGTCCTGACCGGTGCCGGTATCAGTACCCCGTCGGGCATTCCGGACTACCGTGACAATCAGGGCGTGCGCCGTGGCCGCCAGCCCATGATGTATCAGGAGTTTCTCTCGGCACCCGAATCCCGGCGGCGCTATTGGGCGCGGGCGATGCTTGGCTGGCCGCGGGTGCGCCAGGCGCAACCGAACGTGGCCCACGACACCCTGGCCCGCTTGCAAAGCACGGGACGGATCGGCGGCTTGATCACGCAGAACGTCGATACCCTGCACGACCAGGCCGGCAGCCATGATGTGATCGAACTTCACGGCAGCCTGCACCGGGTACTGTGCCTGGACTGCGCAAGACGCAGCGAGCGCGATTCGATCCAGCAGCTGATGGAAACCCAAAACCCCTACCTCGCAGGCGTGGACGCAGTGCAGGCGCCGGACGGCGACACCTTGCTCGACCCGGCCTTCGAGGCACGCTTCCAGGTTCCGCTCTGCCCGCATTGCAGTGGCGAACGGTTGAAACCGGACGTGGTTTTTTTCGGTGAGAACGTTGCACAGCACACGGCGGCGAAAGCGCTGGCCACGGTGGAAAAGGCCGCCGGGTTGCTGGTGGTTGGCTCGTCGCTGATGGCGTACTCGGCGTTTCGCCTGTGCCGGGCGGTGGTGGATCAGGGCAAGCCGCTGCTGGCGATCAACCTGGGCAAGACACGGGCGGATGACATGCTGGACCTGAAAATCGAGGGGTCGTGCGAGCAGTTGCTGCCGTTACTGGCACAGCGCCTCTCCGCCTGACAAAACACCTCCCCCTTGTAGGAGCTGCCGCAGGCTGCGATCTTTTGATCTTGATCCTCAGCAATTTCAGCACCGCCAGAAAACAAGATCAAAAGATCGCAGCCTGCGGCAGCTCCTACAGGGGTTTGTTCAGCCCAGGGGAAAGTTGTTGGCCGAGATTTTCTTCCTTGAGCACATCAAACAATGCCTGCGCCGCCGCCGACAACTCCCCTCCCTGCAAGGTCAGCACGCCAATGGCCCGCTCCAACACCGGGTCACGCAAGGTAATGCAATGCGCTCCGAGTTCACGCATCTGACCCACACACAAGGCCGGAACCACGCTCACGCCCAACCCACTGGCAACCATCCGCCCGACCGTCGCCAGTTGATGGCTTTCAAACTCCACCGGCAGCTTCATGCCCCGGGCCTGCAAATGCTCTTCCAGCATCACCCGCACCGTCGACGGGCGCTGCAAGGTAATGAACGGTTCCTCGAGCAAGGTCTGCCAGTCGATTTCCTCGAGCTCGACCAGCGGTGAGTCTTGAGGCACCACTGCCACGAAGCGATCCATGTAAAGTGGCGTGAATTGCAGCGATGAGCTCATGGTCGGCTCGAACGCCACACCGAGCTCCACCTGGCGGTCGCGAACCATTTCCAGCACCTGCTCGTTGATCACGTCGTTGACCGTGACGTTGACTTTCGGATAGCGGACGCGGAATGTCTTGAGGATCGGCGGCAGCAGGTTGCCGGCAAACGAGGGCATGGCCGCCAGGGTCACTCGACCACGCTGCAAGGTGAAGCGCTGGCGCAACTCATCCTCGGCATTGTCCCAATCGGCGATCAGGCGGCGCGCCAGCGGCACCAGGGTTTCGCCTTCGGCGGTCAACGCCACATTGCGTGTGTTGCGGGTGAACAATCGCCCGCCCAGGCCCTCCTCCAGTGCCTTGATGGTCAGGCTCAAGGCCGATTGCGACAGGTGCAGGCGCTCGCAGGCCACGGCAAAACTGAGGCTTTGGGCCACAGCCAGGAAGGCGCGGATCTGCTTGACTGTCATGGTCACTGTCTCCAACGCGTTAGATTGTTGAGTTTTATCCATTAATCAACATTAAAAATCAACTTAACAAATGAATCTTGTCGCGCGACACTCAATCCCATTCGGCTAGCCAGCCGCCCACAAAGAATAAAAGAGGTGCATATGGCAGGTTTCGACAAGCGCGTGAGTTCCTACGAGGAAGCCCTGGCCGGTCTTGAAGACGGTATGACCGTGATCGCCGGCGGCTTCGGCCTGTGCGGGATCCCGGAGAACCTGATCAACGAGATCAAGCGCAAAGGCACTCGCGACCTCACCGTCGTTTCCAACAACTGCGGCGTCGACGGTTTCGGCCTCGGCGTGCTGCTGACCGACCGCCAGATCAGCAAAGTGGTGGCCTCCTACGTCGGCGAAAACAAGCTGTTCGAGGAGCAACTGCTCAAGGGCGAAATCGAAGTCATCCTGACCCCGCAAGGCACCCTCGCTGAAAAAATGCGCGCAGGCGGTGCCGGCATCCCGGCCTTCTTCACCGCCACCGGCGTCGGCACTCCAGTCGCCGACGGCAAGGAAGTGCGCGAATTCCATGGCCGCAAGTACCTGATGGAAGAATCCATCACCGGTGACTTCGCCATCGTCAAAGGCTGGAAAGCCGACCATTTCGGTAACGTGATCTATCGCCACACCGCACAGAACTTCAACCCGCTGGCTGCCACCGCCGGCAAGATCACCGTGGTTGAAGTCGAAGAGATCGTCGAACCCGGCGAGCTGGAGCCGTCGCAGATCCACACCCCTGGCATCTACGTCGACCGGATCATCTGCGGCACGTTCGAGAAGCGCATCGAACAGCGCACCGTACGTAAGTGATCCCCTGCCCCCGGACCGAATGAAGGAATAACAACAATGGCACTTTCCCGCGAACAAATGGCTCAACGCGTCGCCCGCGAAATGCAGGACGGCTTCTACGTGAACCTGGGCATCGGCATTCCGACCCTGGTCGCCAACTACATCCCCGAAGGCATGGAAGTCATGCTGCAGTCGGAAAACGGCCTGCTGGGCATGGGTCCTTTTCCAACTGAAGAAACCATCGATGCCGACATGATCAACGCCGGCAAGCAAACCGTGACCGCCCGTATCGGCGCCTCGATCTTTTCCTCGGCCGAGTCCTTCGCGATGATCCGCGGTGGCCACGTTGACCTGACCGTGCTGGGCGCCTTTGAGGTCGACGTGCAAGGCAACATCGCCTCGTGGATGATCCCCGGCAAGCTGGTCAAGGGCATGGGCGGTGCCATGGACCTGGTGGCTGGCGCAGACAACATCATCGTCATCATGACCCACGCGTCCAAGGACGGTGAGTCCAAGCTGCTGTCCCAATGCAGCCTGCCGCTGACCGGCGCCGGTTGCATCAAGCGCGTGCTGACCGACCTGGCTTACCTGGAAATCGAGAATGGCGCATTTGTCCTCAAGGAACGCGCACCTGGCGTCAGCGTTGAAGAAATCGTCGCCAAAACCGCTGGTAAACTGATCATCCCGGACCACGTTCCGGAAATGCAGTTCGCTGACCAGTGAGGAACCATTCCATGCAAGAAGTCGTCATTGTTGCCGCCACACGCACCGCGATCGGCAGTTTCCAGGGTTCCCTGGCCAATGTTTCCGCCGTTGACCTGGGCGCGGCGGTGATCCGTCAATTGCTGGCACAAACTGGTCTGGACCCGGCCGAAGTCGATGAAGTGATCATGGGTCAAGTGTTGACCGCCGGTGCCGGGCAAAACCCCGCGCGCCAGGCGTCCATCAAGGCAGGCCTGCCGTTTGCCGTGCCGGCCATGACCCTGAACAAGGTCTGTGGCTCGGGCCTCAAGGCCCTGCACCTGGGCGCCCAGGCGATCCGCTGCGGCGACGCCGACGTGATCATCGCTGGCGGCCAGGAAAACATGAGCCTGGCCAACTACGTCATGCCCGGTGCCCGCACCGGCCTGCGCATGGGTAACGCACAAATCGTCGACACCATGATCAGCGATGGCCTGTGGGATGCGTTCAACGATTACCACATGGGCATCACCGCTGAGAATCTGGTGCAGAAGTACGACATCAGCCGCGAGCAGCAGGATGCCTTCGCTGCCGCTTCCCAGCAGAAAGCCGTGGCCGCCATCGAAGCCGGGCGTTTCGTCGATGAAATCACCCCGATCCTGATCCCACAGCGCAAGGGCGATCCGCTGTCCTTCGCCACCGACGAGCAGCCACGGGCCGGCACCACCGCCGAGTCCCTGGGCAAGCTCAAGCCTGCCTTCAAGAAGGACGGTTCGGTGACCGCTGGCAACGCTTCGTCGCTCAACGACGGCGCCGCGGCCGTGATCCTGATGAGTGCCGAAAAAGCCAAGGCCCTGGGCTTGCCGGTACTGGCAAAAATTGCTGCTTACGCCAACGCTGGCGTGGACCCGGCAATCATGGGCATCGGCCCGGTGTCGGCCACTCGCCGCTGCCTGGACAAGGCTGGCTGGTCTATCGACCAGCTTGAGCTGATCGAAGCCAACGAAGCCTTCGCCGCACAATCGCTGGCCGTGGCCAAGGACCTGGAATGGGACTTGAACAAGGTCAACGTCAACGGCGGCGCTATCGCCCTCGGCCACCCGATCGGTGCCTCGGGTTGCCGCGTCCTGGTGACCCTGCTGCATGAAATGATCAAGCGAGACGCCAAGAAAGGCCTCGCCACCCTGTGCATCGGTGGTGGTCAGGGCGTGGCCTTGGCGCTCGAACGGGCTTAAGACGACAGCGTTTAACAGACGGCGCGGGGACCCACGAAGATCCGCCGCCGCCTGGCAAAACACCCGGTGTGACTCACGTCGTACCGGGTTTCTTTATTGGCTGAACGGCTCGTCCTCCTTGTAGGAGCCAGCGGGCACTCCATTTTGTATACAAAATGTGTTCAACACTAGAGCAAATCCCCCCCGCTAGATGCTAACGTTGCCGCCCATACACAGGTCGGAGACGTGCGCGTGTTGATGCTCAAATTACTGGTCATTCCTGGCTTTCTGCTACTGATCTCCCTGGCGGGCAAACGCTGGGGGCCAAGCGTGGCGGGTTGGTTGTCGGGGTTGCCGGTGGTGGTCGGGCCTATCCTGTTGTTCCTTGCCATCGAGCAAGGCCAGGCATTCGCCGCCCAGTCGGCCATGGCCGCACTGTCGGCGATGTTCGCGATGATTGCCTTCTGCGTGACCTATGCGCAGGTCGCGCAACGCGCAAAATGGCCGCTGGCATTGACGATCTCGCTCCTGGTATGGGCCTTGGTTGCCGTGGTCCTGTCGTTGCTCCCACCGTCACTCCCCCTCTCGGTGATTGCCGCCGCCACTGCACTGCTGGCCGCGCCGCACTTATTCCCGGCCGTGCAGCCAATCGTTTCAGGACCGGCGCCAAAGTCCGATAAATTGCTGCTGCGCATGATTGCCGGCGCCTTGCTGACCCTGGCTGTCACCTGGCTCGCGAGTACCGTTGGCGACCGCTGGAGCGGCCTGCTCGCCGTGTTCCCGGTGCTGGGCAGTGTGATGGCGGTGTTCTCCCAGCAAACCCGAGGCCCGGCGTTTACCGCCGCGTTACTGCGGGCAACGGCCACCGGTATGTATTCATTTTCCGCTTTTTGCCTGGTCGTGACGCTGACCTTGCCCAGCATGGGCATGATGGGTTTTGGTGTTGGCGTGGCCGTCTCGGTAGCCATGCTCGGCGTCACCAGGCGGTTGCTGGCGAAACCCGCTCCCCAGGCAACACGTTCAACCATTTCGAACGAGTAGCGCAACATCCTCGTACGTCAATCGAACAGGTTTGCTCCACCATCAGCCTCAGTTCCAAACCAATCCCGACTGAGGCCTACACCATGAAATTCTTTTTCCATCCTTCGCCTAACCCGATGAAAGTCGCCCTGCTGCTCGAAGAACTGCAAACGCCCTATGAGTTGATCGGCGTCGACACCTTCAAGGGCGAGCAACACTTGCCAGCCTTCCTCGCGATCAACCCGAACGCCAAGGTTCCGGCCCTGGTCGATGGCGAAGCGACGGTTTTCGACTCCCAGGCCATCCTGCTGCACCTGGCGCAAAAGCATGAGCGTTTCCTGCCCAGCAGCGCTGCCGGCAACGCCGAGTTGCTGTCGTGGTTGATGTTCATTGCCACCGGCCTGTCGCCGTTCTCCGGCCAGGCCGTGCACTTCCTGCATCACGCCCCAGAGGACCTGCCCTACGCGAAAAATCGCTATCTCAAGGAAGTCGAACGCCACTATCGCGCACTCGACCAGCGTCTGGCCGACCATCAGTACCTGGCTGGCGACAGCTACAGCATCGCCGACATGGCACTCTGGGGCTGGGCCAACTATGCGCCGTACATCCTTGGCGAAAACGGCTTGGCTGCCTACCCCAACGTCAAGCGCCTGTTTGACGAAATCAGCGCCCGCCCGGCGGCCCAGCGAGCCCTGGGCCTGAAAGAGAAGCTGGTGTTAAAGGCCGAATTCGACGAAGAAACTCGCCGTAACCTGTTCCCGCAGAACCAGGCCCGGTAAGACGTTCACGACATTCGAAGGTGATGAAAATGAGTGATCACGGCGGGCGCCTGCTCTTTGGAGTGAGTGACCGTCCGTTAGCCCGCACTGGAATGCGTCACGACCTCCATGGGATGATCGCGCCCCCACCGCGCGACCATCCCTGGAGTTTTCGAATGTCACTGTTGAGTAAAAAAGCCGTTGTCCTGTTGCTGGCAGCAGCTGCCAGCCTGGGGGCTTTGACTGTGCAGGCGGCCAAGGCCCCCGCCAAAGAGACGGTGCAGGGGCAGAAGGTCTCGATGCTCGACGGCAAGTTCACCTTCACCCTGCCCAAGGGTTTCATCGCCAACCCGTTGCCAGCCAGCCCCACGGGCGCAAGCGGCACCATGTACGCCAATGAAACCACCAAGACCGTGGTGATCGCTGCGCAAAACAGCCTGCCCGAGGGGGTCAAGGTCAAGGACAACGACGGCGAGTTTCTCGACGGCACCGCGGCCGATTTCGACTCGGCGCAACACCAAGCCCTGCCGGACTACAACAAACTCAGCGAAAAAAGCCTGACCCTGAAGGCAACAGGACTGGGCGTGCGCCAGGTCGACAGCACCGCCACCCAGGGCGGCGGCACGACCCTCAACACCACGTTGATGGCGGCATCGGGCAACCGCATGACCGTGATTCAGGTCATCTCCCGCCCCGGCGACATGGCGGCCCACGAAACCCTGATAAAGCAGATCGTCAGCGGCAAATAAGCCTCAGGGGTTGAGGCGCTGCAGCCAGGCGCTCAAGTCCTGCAGTTCTTCGGCACTGATGCTGTGTCCGACACCCTGGTAAGCGTGGAACTCGGGCTCCAGTGATACGCTTTGCAACAGGCTGTTGGCTTCGGTGCCATCGCTCAAGGGAAGGCGCTGGTCCGCCGTGCCATGGCCGATGAAAATCGCCAGCGACTCGCGCTTTTCATCCGGTTTGAGCTCGGACCGCAGCACCGGCAGGATCCGCCCGCTCAACGCGGCAATCCCGCCCACCGCTTCGGGACGCCGCAGGGCGACTTCGTAGGACATGATCGCGCCCTGGCTGAACCCCACCAGGAACACCTTATGCGGTTGTGTGTGATATTTGTTCGTCGCCAGTGTGATGAACTCCAGCAGCAACTGGCCGCTGGACTTCAGGTCATCTGTCTCGCCGTTGTAGGCACCTTCGCCTTTCTTGCGAAACCACTGGTAACTTCCCTCTTGCATCACCATCGGCGCCCGCACCGACAGGTAGTTGTATTCGCTGGGTAAGTCATCCTTGATGCCGAACAGATCCTGCTCGTTACTGCCATAGCCGTGGAGAAAAATCACCAGCGGCTGCCCGCTGGAATCGCGGTTGACCTGTTCCATGTACTTGAGCGGCAGATCGGTTTGCAGGGGGGGTTGAGCGTGGACAGTGGCGGATGCCAGCAGCGTGAACAGAGCGAGAAACTTCAGCATAAACCTTCCTTCACCGTGCGCAGGATTCAGGACAGAGCCTAGCACCTTCGTTGGAGCGACTCCCAACAGTGGCACGATTGCCGAATCGACTGCACCAGAACCGGGCTCATCCCCTCTCACCCGTGCATCCACCGATCACGAGGCGTGCAATGAATCTCCCCTCAATCGTTAATCAACTTCCCAACGCGAATCGGCTTGCGCCCCGCCACTTTCGCCTGCCAGGTGCCCGGTTGCGTATAGCGACCACGATCGATCGCGAACAACACGCCACTGGTGCCCGCGCGCACGGTAGTGAGCTTGTCGTTCAGCGGGTCGACCACTTCAAACAGTGCATCGCCCTGCTCCACCCATTCACCGGCATCGCGCAGGAAGCTGACCACGCCGTGATGCGGTGCGAACAGGTATTGAGTGCCTTCAAACGGCATGCCCTCACAGCACTCGCTCGGTGCCACGGGCCAGGTGCCCTTGATGAAACCCTGCTCGGCGAGAAAGCCCAGGATCGCCTCGCAATTGGCCCGGGCCTGATCGACCCGGGTATCGCCCATGCTGCCAAGCTCCAGCGTGGTTGCCAGGTTGGCCGGTGGGATGGCGGCTTCGGGGAAAGCCCTGGCCAGGCGTAACCAGGGCGAAGAGCAGGATTCGTCGAAGGAACTGCCGCCGGAATCTTCGCACAACAACGCCACCCCGGCTTTCAGGCGCGCCGCCAGCGATTGCCACTGCGGCCAGTGTTGCGGCAAGGCGTAGAGGTGGATTGCCGCGTCGAAGTCGCAATGCAGATCGAGGGTGATGTCGGCGTCGCAGGCGTGGCGCAGCAACAGGCGGTGCATTGCTTCGAGTTGCGACGCCGGGGCCGGCAGGTCGTCGAGTACCTGGCCCATGGCCTGGCGAATCAAGGCGATGTTAGCCTCGGCATCGCTGCCCAGACGATCACCCACCCGCTGCGCTACCGGTGCGCTGAGTTCGACGAACGAGCGGTTGAAGTTCTTGCCGCTGCCCAGTTCGAAGCGACCCATGTGGCTGCCTTGCAGGTGCTGATCGAGACCGATGGGGTTGGCCACCGGCACCAGTTCGATCAGGCCTTGCAGTTGACCCTGGCTTTCCAGTTCCGCCAGGCGCTGCTTGAGCTCCCAGGCCGTGCGCATGCCTGGCAGTTCATCAGCGTGCAGGCTGGCCTGGATATAGACTTTGCGGGTGCCTGCGCCATATCGAAACACGCTGAGGGTGCGCTCGGTCCCCAGGTGGCTCCAGGGCAGTGAATGGTCGATGCGTTGCATGGGAAGACTCCGATTCTCTGTAGGAGCTGCCGCGGGCTGCGATCTTTTGATTTTGATTTTTTAAAAGCAAGATCAAAAGATCGCAGCCTGCGGCAGCTCCTACAGTGAGCAATGTGATAGGGAGGATAAATCATGAGCATAAAAAAATGGCCACCGCGTCAACGGGGCCATTTTTTTGAACGGCTCGATTACTCGCCGTAAACGTCAAACTTGAAGTACTTGTCCTGAACTTGCTTGTACTTGCCGTTGGCGCGGATCTCGGTAATGGCTTTGTTGAACTGCTCGGCCAAGGCGGTATCGCCCTTGCGCACGGCAATCCCGGCGCCACCGCCGAAGTATTTCGGGTCGTTGTACTCAGGCCCCACGAAAGCGAAACCTTTACCGGCGTCGGTCTTCAGGAAACCGTCGTCGAGGTTGACCGAATCGGCCAGCAGTGCGTCGACGCGACCGGACACCATGTCCAGGTTCGCTTCCTGCTGGGAACCGTAGCGCACCAGGATAATCCCTGCCGGTTGCAGCACTTCGGTGGCAAAACGGTCATGGGTACTGGCACGCAGGACACCGACTTTCTTGCCCTTGAGCTCGGTCAACGGATCTTTGACGTCGGAACCTTCCTTCATCACGAAACGCGCCGGGGTGTGGTAGTACTTGATGGTGAAGTCGACGTTTTTCTTGCGATCGTCGGTGATGGTCATGGACGAGAGGATGGCGTCGATTTTCTTGACCTTCAGCGCAGGAATCAGGCCGTCGAACTCTTGCTCGACCCAAGTGCACTTGACGTTCATCTGCTCGCACAGTGCGTCGCCGATGTCCACGTCGAAACCGGTGAGTTTGCCGTCAGGGGTTTTCATCGAGAACGGCGGGTAACCGGCCTCGATACCGATGCGGATGGGCTTGGTATCCGCGGCCACGGCGGTCAGGGACAACATCGACAGTGCCAGGGCACCGAACATCACTAGCTTTTTCATTTATAACTCCTGTGTGCGGAGACTTTTATTGGCAACTTTCGGTCGGTAGCTTGTGGCCGGGAAACCGAAGTGGCCGGCAGTCTAGAGCGGCCTTCACAGGGTAAATTATTTGGAGGCGACAAATATTTACGGAAAGTGGTCAGCGACGCGCAAGCGAATCCAGCATGCGCTAAAGCGGTGCAACGTCCGATAGAAAACCACCTCGCTCCTACAAAGGACGAGGTTTGCCGAGACGTCGATCCGTGGTCGCCACCGACACGTAGGAGCGAGCATGCTCGCGATGGTCGTCAACGATGACGCGGGGTACCTGACACCCCGCGGCGTTCTCAGGTGCATCGCGAGCATGCTCGCTCCTACAGGGGGTCAGCACGCACAGCCGACAGCGGCACTCGCCGCACTCAACGCGAACCCTTCGTCCAGCCACCCGGTCACGCCGCCGATCATTTCCTTGACCGGGTAACCCAGCGCCGCCAGTTTCACCGCTGCCTTGTTCGCGCCGTTGCAGTGGGGGCCGGCGCAATAGACCACGAACAGGCTGGTTTTCGGGTAGTCGCGCAAACCATCGACGGTGAGCAGGCGCCCGGGAATGTTGATCGCGCCGGGTACATGCCCCCGGTCGAACGCCAGCGGCCCCCGCACATCCACCAGGACAAAATCGACTTCACCGGCCTGTTGGCTGGCGTAGACGTCGGAACAGTCGGTTTCGAATGTCAGGCGGTTGCTGAAATGCATCAAGGCAATGGCTGAAGGGGCGGCTGGTATTTCGCGCACGAGGCTGGTCATGGGCAGGGCTCCGGAAGGTCAGTGGGTGTGAACAGACTTTATCTACGCGGCGCCAGGGGCTAAAGTGGCGCACAAGACACTCACCGGGAATTTTCCGCCAAATGCATGCTTCTCCAGGGCTGGTCGCGATCCTGGCCTACGACGGCCTGTGTACCTTCGAATTCGGCATCGCCGTGGAGATCTTCGGGCTGGCGCGGCCAGAGTTCGATTTCCCTTGGTACAGCCATCAGATCGCGGCCGTCGATCAAGGCCCGATGCGCGCCATGGGCGGCATCCGAGTACTGGCCGATGGCGGCCTGGAGCTGCTGGAACAAGCCCGGACCGTGATCATTCCCGGCTGGCGCGATCGTCATGCAGCCGTGCCTGAGGCATTGCTGATGGCCCTGCGCCAGGCCCATGCGCGGGGCGCGCGGTTACTGTCGATCTGCTCGGGGGTGTTCGTACTGGCCGCTACCGGCTTGCTCGACGGTCGCGGAGCCACCACTCACTGGCGCTACACCGCGGAGCTTTCCGAACGCTTCCCGAATATCCTGGTGGACCCAGGCGTGCTCTATGTCGACTCGGGTCAATTGATCACCTCGGCCGGCAGCGCAGCCGGTATCGACGCCTGCCTGCATCTGGTGGCGCGGGACTTCGGTACCCAGGTCGCCAACTCGGTGGCGCGGCGCCTGGTGATGTCACCGCAACGCACCGGGGGCCAGGCACAGTTCATTCCGACACCGGTCAGTCCTACGCCGCGCAGCGATCTTTCGCGCGTCATGCAGTGGGCACGCGAGCGTTTGCACGAACCGCTGGAGGTTCGCGACCTGGCCAGCGAAGCCGCCATGAGCGAGCGCACGTTCCTGCGCCGTTTCACCGAAGCCAGCGGTCAGTCGCCCAAGACCTGGTTGCAACATGAGCGCCTGGGGCGTGCCCGGGAATTGCTGGAAAGCACCGACCAGCACACCGAGCAAATCGCCCAGCTGTGTGGTTATCGTTCAGTGGAAAGCTTTCGCGTGGCATTTCGCAATGTGGTCGGCCTGCCGCCGTCAGTGTACCGGGAACGGTTTGGGCAAACGGACAAGCGCATCTCCTGAGGGGTGCTTCAGGGCTTGCGCAATAGATAGGTGTCCATGATCCAGCCATTGGCCTGCCGGGCCGCCTTGCGCACCCGCTCGATCTGCTGCGCTACCTCCTCGAGCTTGCCGCTGATGAGGATTTCATCCGGCGTCCCGAGGTAGGCGCCCCAGTAAATCTCTGTCTGCCGATCCTCAACATGCTGATAAGCATCCTGGGCGTCGAGCATCACCACCAGACTGTCGGCATCACTCACCTGCCCCGCGGCCAAGCGCCGGCCGGTGGTAATTTCAACCGAGCGGCCTATTTGATTAAGCGCCACCTTGTGCTGCGCGGCCAGCGCCTGGACGCTGGTGATGCCGGGAATTACCTCGAACTCGAAGGCACAGGTGCCTGAAACCAGGATCGCCTGCAGGATGCGAATGGTGCTGTCGTACAACGCCGGGTCGCCCCACACCAGAAAACCGCCGCACTGGTCATCGGCCAGTTCTTCATTGATCAGCCGCTCGAAGGTTCGCTGCTTGGCCAGGTTCAGCGCATCGACGCTGGTTCTGTAGTCGACGTCGCCACGCTCGCGCTCCGGGCTCGAGGCTTCGACAAAACGGTAGTGCGGATCGGTGATATGGCGCTCGCACAGCTCGCGGCGCAGGTCGATCAGCTTATCCTTGCTCTGGCCCTTGTCCATGATAAAAAAAACATCCACCCGATTCAGCGCCTTCACGGCCTGCAGGGTGATGTAGTCAGGGTTGCCGGCGCCGATGCCGATGACCAGCAGTTTTTTCATCAAGGCATTCTCTCGTTATCGTTGCACGACAGCCGGAGCCGCCAGCAACCATGGAACTGCAGGTCTATCGTCGACAGCGGCTCGACATCGATCAGGTTGAAGGCTGAACCCTGCAGCACGTGCATCAATGCGGCACGCATGACGAATGGATGGGTCACGGCAAGTACATGGCCGGGTTGCGCTTCCAGGGTTTTCAACCAGGTGGCGACGCGTTTGCCGACTTGCGCCACCGACTCGCCACCGTGGGGTGCCGAACGTGGGTCGGCAAGCCAGGCCTGAAGTCGTTCGTCCTGGTTTTTTTGCAGGTCGCTGATTCGCATGCCGCGCCAATGACCAAAGTCGCAATCGCGCAGGGCGTCGACGATTTCCACGGGCGTACCGAACAGCTCGGCGGTCTGTCGTGTACGTAACTCTGGAGCACACAGCAGGCGCGATGCCTGCGAGAATCGAGCGCCCCGAGAGCCACGCGCCGATTGCCAATCCATCTCCAGGGGTTCGTCCAAAGGAAAGCGCGCCAGTTTCTGTGCCTGGGTTCGAGCGTGGCAGATCAAGGTCAAACGGGTTGCCTGCACGAAAAAAATCACTCTTTGGGATAAATAGGAAAATCAGTGCCTGGCCGTCAGTCATTGCACAATTGTGCCGTAAGACAGATCGTCTTGGCCGGAAAACCTGCAAATTCGTCATCAT
The DNA here is from genome assembly GCF_000408945.1 of Pseudomonas sp. G5(2012). NCBI lineage: Bacteria > Pseudomonadati > Pseudomonadota > Gammaproteobacteria > Pseudomonadales > Pseudomonadaceae > Pseudomonas > Pseudomonas sp. G5(2012). Next base: position 1,152 of record NZ_APIO01000097.1, on the reverse strand, counting down.
TTCAGACCGGCCCACGTGATAGCCTTCCACTTCTTCGGCGTTGACACTTTTGCTCAAGCCTTTCCATTTCCATTGGTGGAACTCATATGTCCAGGCTTTCTCATCAAGATTTGCGCCGCAATTTTCGCCAACTGTTCGCCTCCAACACTTGCTATCACACCGCGTCGGTCTTCGACCCGATGTCGGCACGCATCGCTGCTGACCTCGGTTTCGAGGTGGGGATCCTTGGTGGGTCGGTCGCGTCTTTGCAGGTCCTGGGCGCCCCGGACTTTGCGTTGATCACCCTCAGCGAATTCGCCGAACAGGCCACCCGTATCGGCCGCGTCGCCCAATTGCCGGTGATTGCCGACGCCGACCACGGTTACGGCAACGCGCTCAATGTCATGCGCACCATCGTTGAGCTGGAACGTGCCGGCGTGGCCGCGCTGACCATCGAAGACACCTTGCTGCCAGCACAATTTGGTCGAAAATCCACGGACCTGATCACGGTCGCCGAAGGAGTCGGCAAGATTCGCGCGGCACTGGAAGCCCGGTGCGACTCGGAAATGGCAATCATCGCCCGCACCCATGCAGGCATCCTGCCGGTCCAGGAAATCATCAGCCGCACCAAGCAATACCAAGCCGCCGGCGCGGACGGCATATGCATGGTGGGGGTAAAGGATTTCGACCACCTGGAGCAGATCGCCGAACACCTGAGCGTGCCCCTGATGCTGGTGACCTACGGCAATCCGTTGTTGCGTGACGACAAACGCCTCGCCGAACTGGGCGTGCGAGTCGTCATCGACGGCCACGGCGCCTACTTCGCCGCCATCAAGGCGACGTACGACAGCCTGCGCGAACAGCGCCAGATATTTACCCAGGCGGCAGATCTCAGCGCTACCGAACTGACGCATACCTACACCCAGCCAGAGGAATACATCCGTTGGGCGGAGGAGTTCATGCATGTTAAAGAGTAAGGGCTGAAGGGTTGGCTCTGGCCGGCTCTTGCTCTTGCTCTTGCTCTTGCTCTTGCTCTTGATCCACCCGCCCTATATCGGGAGGCCTCGTTCCGGTGTTCATCCGGGGAGTGGCGCGCAGCGCCGTTCGACGCAGTCGAACACGCTGCATGTAGGTGCAGCGAAGCCAACCGGAGGGCGTTTGACAAAAGGGACT
>NZ_APIO01000096.1:0-100633 GCF_000408945.1 Pseudomonas sp. G5(2012) | reverse complement strand
AGCTCCTACATTGGAATGCGTTTCCTTGTAGGAGCTGCCGCAGGCTGCGATCTTTTTTTGCGAGCAGCGTATGCTTAGCTCCCTAACGCTTTCTTACAATAAGGATCTGGCCATGCGTGCACTGGCTGCATTGAGTCGTTTTGTCGGTAACACCTTTGCCTACTGGGTACTGATTTTCGCCGTCGTGGCATTCCTGCAGCCGGCCTGGTTCATCGGCCTCAAGGGCGCCATCGTGCCGTTGCTGGGGTTGGTGATGTTCGGCATGGGCCTGACCCTCAAGCTCGACGACTTCGCCGAGGTCGCCCGCCACCCGTGGCGCGTGGCCTTGGGCGTGGTGGCGCATTTCGTGATCATGCCTGGCGTGGCGTGGTTGCTCTGCCAGGCGTTCCATTTGCCCCCGGAGATTGCCGTCGGCGTGATTCTGGTCGGTTGCTGCCCAAGCGGCACCTCGTCGAACGTGATGACTTGGCTGGCACGCGGCGACCTGGCGTTGTCGGTGGCCATCGCTGCCGTGACCACCCTCCTCGCTCCGCTCCTGACACCCGCCTTGATCTGGCTGCTGGCTTCGGCCTGGCTGCCGGTGTCGTTCATGGAGCTGTTCTGGTCGATTCTCCAGGTAGTGCTGCTGCCGATCGTACTGGGTGTCGCTGCCCAGCGACTGCTCGGCGACAAGGTTCGCCACGCTGTGGACGTGTTGCCTCTGGTTTCGGTGGTGAGCATCGTGATCATCGTCACCGCCGTGGTGGCCGCCAGCCAGGCGAAAATTGCCGAATCGGGCCTGTTGATCATGGCCGTGGTCATGCTGCACAACAGCTTTGGTTACCTGCTGGGTTACTTCACCGGGCGCCTGTTCAAATTGCCACTGGCCCAGCGCAAATCCCTGGCGCTGGAAGTCGGCATGCAGAACTCAGGGCTGGGCGCCGCCTTGGCCAGTGCGCACTTTTCGCCTTTGGCGGCGGTACCGAGCGCGTTGTTCAGTGTCTGGCACAACATTTCCGGGGCGTTGCTCTCGACGTATTTCCGTCGCATGAGCGAGAAGCAGGATCGTGAAGTCGCCGCGCGACAGGCGACCGACTGAACCGAAACTTGATCCCAGGGTTAATGCTGGGCACTATATTGCGCAACGCGAGGACGACCTCGCGGCTCGATCGAGTCATTAACCTTGGGGACGACCCCGTCAATGGATGGAGGTCTTCCATGTCCTGGATCATTCTGTTTTTCGCCGGCTTGTTCGAAGTCGGCTGGGCCGTTGGCCTCAAGTACACCGATGGTTTCAGCCGCCCTCTCCCTACGGCATTGACCGTTGCCGCCATGGCCATCAGCCTTGGCTTGCTCGGCCTTGCGATGAAGGAGTTGCCGCTGGGCACGGCCTATGCGATCTGGACCGGAGTGGGTGCAGTCGGCACCGTGATTGCCGGAATCATTTTGTTTGGCGAATCCATGGCGCTGGTCCGCCTGGCCAGTGTGGCATTGATCATCACCGGCCTGGTGGGGCTTAAAGTCAGCGCCTGACTACAGCCCACCTGCAAAAAAGCCCGCCTCCTGTCACCAGGGGCGGGCTTTTTCATGAACGCAATCTGTCAGCTTTCGGCCATCTCCAATCGCTCACGCATCACCGAGGCCTTTTCCGAATGCTCCAGCTGCATGCAACGCTCCAGGAACAGGAACATATAGTCGTAGCTCTTGCACACGGCCTGGCGCAATTCGATTTGCAATGACTTACTCGGATTCATCCCGGCCAGGGTGCAGATGATTTCCAGCGCTTCCCAAGGGTGGGCATCGTCATACTGGGCGTGCATCTTCAACCATTTCATGGCCCGCTTGCGATCCTCCTCCGGGAAGGCTGACGCGTACAGACCATTGGAACAGACCACCGCCGACCACTCACCGGTCGCGCCTTCGATGGCGTAGTTGGTGGCGGCAATGGCAACGATCAGCGAATCAGCGGAACTGGTGTGCCAGCACCAATGGCTCAAGGCGTGAAGCTCGGGGGCTACCTGCTGCGCCTGCAGATCTTCCAGGCTGACGCCGTGGGCACGGCTCCAGTTCACCCAGTAGTCGGCGTGGTTGAGTTCGACACGGATGTTGCGCATCAACCAGCGACGCGCCATGTCCTCGCCCGGGTGGCGGGCAAAACGGGTCTTGGTCAGGTTCTGCGCCATGTATAACGCGAACTGTTCGACCACGGGCCAGCCCCCGATAAGGTACTGGCGCATCGTCTTGGCACTGAGTCTGTTATCTCGCATGCGCTGATACAGCTCGTGCTCTACAACCCGGCGCTTACTCGCGCTGCAATCCTGAATCAGGCGCTGGGCCCAGTCGGGATAACTTGCAGCTTCCATGAGTGGTCCGGTTCGGTTGAATGTCTCGATCACTGTCGGGCTCCTTTTGATTGTGATTGTTCCGATCAACGAGAGACTTCAACGGAACGTGCCGGGCGCCTTGAACAACAGGGGCTGCGGCCTGGCTGGACGACTTTTCAAGCTATCGCAGGTAAACAGATGCGGGCGTTCAATGACATACCCTTGAGCGTAATCAACTCCGATATCCAGCAATGCCTGCTCGATCTGGGGCGTTTCAACAAACTCGGCAATCGTACGCTTACCCATGACATGACCGATGTGGTTGATCACTTCGACCATGGCGCGGTTAATCGGGTCGTCCAGCATATCCTTTACGAAACTCCCGTCGATCTTCAGGAAGTCTACAGGCAAATGTTTCAAGTATGCGAACGAGGACATACCGGCGCAAAAGTCATCCAGGGAAAACAGACACCCTAAACCTTTGAGTTCGTTAATAAATTTAATTGCACTCGCCAGATTGGAAATGGCGCTGGTTTCAGTGATTTCAAAACAAATTATTTCAGGTGGTATGGCGTAACTAATGAACTGTTGACGCAGGAAGTCCAGGAACGCTTCATCTCCTATAGTTGTGCCTGACAGATTAATCGCGCACATCGCTAAAGGCTCGTTGTGCTTTTCGGCCATACATTGGGCAATGATCTTGAACACGTTCTTTACAACCCAACGATCCAGGGTCGTCATCAAGCCATAGCGTTCTGCTGCCGGAATAAAACTGTCCGGCAATATCATGCGACCCGCTTCATCATGCAGACGCAGCAGGATTTCGATATGCCCGCCACCTTGTTCGACACGACCAAGCGGCGCGATTTCCTGGGCGTACAGACAAAAACGGTCTTCTTCCAGGGCCATGTGCAAGCGCTGCACCCAGGCCATCTCGCCAAAGCGCAGGGACAGCTCCGAGTCGTCGGCGTGATATACCTGAACCCGGTTGCGGCCCTTTTCCTTGGCCATGTAGCAGGCCATGTCAGCCGCGCGCAGCGAGACTTCCAGGGTGGTCGGATGGGCATTGATGTGCACCAGGCCGATGCTCACGGTGGTCACGAACGGCCGCCCCTTCCAGACGAAGTGCAGGTTCTGCACGGTCTGGCGCAACCCCTCGGCAATTTTTTCAGCTGCCTGCGGAGCACAGTTCTCCAGCAGGATGCCAAACTCGTCGCCGCCCAACCGGGCCAGGGTGTCGCCCTCGCGCAATCCGGATTGCAACAGTGCACAGATATGCCGCAGCAACTCGTCACCCGCCGCGTGTCCGCTGGTGTCGTTGACCAACTTGAACTGATCCAGGTCGAGGAACATCAAGGCGTGGCGCCCCGATTGTCGCGTCAGGCCCTGCAGCGCCTGTTCCAGACGGAATTCGAACTCGCGGCGGTTGGCGAGCCCGGTCAGCGCATCATGGGTCGCCTGCCAGGAGAGATTGGCAATGTATTGCCGCTCCTGGGTCATGTCATGCAGCACCAGCACGGCACCGCTGACCTTCCCGGCATTGCGGATCGGCGCCCCGACCAGGGTGACCGACACCGTGCTGCCATCAAGGCGCTGAATGAGCTTGGAATGTTCGCTGCCGCCACTGAGCTGACCGCTCAGGATGTGCTCGATCAAGGTAAAACCATCGGCTTGGGCATTGTCATCCAGCAGATTGAACAGCGCCGCCAGCGGCAACCCGCTCGCCTGTTCGGCTTTCCAGTGGGTCAAGGCTTCGGCGGCCGGATTCATGTAGGCGATCGCGCCCTCGACATTGGTGGTGATCACCGCGTCGCCAATCGATTGCAGGGTGATTTGCGCCCGCTCCTTCTCCAGCTGCAGGGCGTCGGCAAAGGCGTGCCGCTGCTTGAGCAGCTTATGTGTGCGCAGCAGCGCCAGGGCGATCAGGCCGAGGGCGGTGGCCAGATTCGTTGCCAGTAGCAGGCGCATGATCATCCGCGAGCCTTCGCCAAGGGCATCGCTGAAGGCCTTCGCCGCCGGCGTCACCCCGTTGTTGATATCGAAAATCTGTTCTTTCCAGCGCTGGATGTCGTCAGGATGGGCCGGCTTGATGCTGATGTGGCGGTGCATGTCCCTGGCGACATCATCGAGTTGATCAAGGTACGCATCACCCACGGTCCAGCGATCGATGGCTTTCTCGAGGTAGCTGAAATGGCGAAAATTGAGGTAAAGCCAGATCAGGCTGGGAACGTCATCGGGGTGGTTGCCACCCTTGAGAATCGCCAGCCTGGCCGCTTCGATATCGGGTGGCTGCTGGTCAAGTGCCAGACGCAGCTCATGCCCGCCCTGAGGGACGGCAATGGCCTCCTGATACTTGAGGAATTTGCTCTCATCGCGACTGTCGGCATACAGGTTGAGGTAATAGATCGCGTCCTTCTGGCCCTTGGACCACAGGCTTTCGCCGGCAACATAACCGCGCACCGCCGACAATACATAAAGACTGACGCCCCCCAACAGGGCCTGAAATAACACAACGGCAATAAAAGGCCAGACGATGCCCAGCAACCGTGGCGTTCCGAGAGTCCGCGCTTGATTCATGAGGTCCCTTTGTTTAGCACTGCCAGATCATCATCCACGTGATCGCTACAGCTAGACTAGGGGGCCTTCCGCATCCCAGCAAGCGTCAACCCTCCTCCTCTTGCAGGAAAGTCCACTCGAGGTGCCTGGCACTGACTCAGTGCTGCTGCAAATGCCCATAAAGCTTGGCGTACAAACCACCATCGGCAATCAGCTGCTGATGGTCGCCATCCTCGGCGATCTGACCGCCGTCAAACACCAGCACCCGGTCGGCCTGTTTCACCGCGGACAAGCGGTGCGCAATGATTAACGTGGTGCGATGGCTCAAGAACCGCGCCAGCGCCTGGTGCAGGTTGTATTCGGTGGCGGCATCCAGGGCCGAGGTGGCCTCGTCGAGAATCACCACCTTGGGGTCGGCCAATACCATCCGCGCAATGGCCAGGCGTTGGCGCTGGCCGCCGGACAAGCGCACGCCGGAACGCCCGACGATGCTGTCCAGGCCATTGGGCAACTCGCGTACAGTGGTGTGCAGTTGGGCGATTTCCAGCGCTTGCCAGCAAGCCTCGTCGCTGCGCTCACGCCCCATGGTCAGGTTTGCGCGCACCGTGTCGTTGAACAGCGCCGGATGTTGCAGGACCACGGCGACATTTTCGCGCACGGTCTCCAGGCCGATCTCCTGCTGGGTCGAACCGCCGAAACGGATGGTCCCCGCCAGCGGCGTGTACAAGCCCAGCAGCAACTGCACCAGTGTGCTTTTGCCGCCACCGCTGGCACCGACGATCGCGACTTTTTCACCGGGAGCGATCGACAGATCCATCTGGTTCAAGACCAGTTCGTCGCCATAGCCGAAACTCAATCCCTGGACTTCGATGCCAACGGTTTCGCGACCTTTGAACGGGTCGACACCACCTGGGTATTGCGGCTCATCGGCCCGGGCAAGCAGCTCGTTGATCCGCGATAATGCGCCGCCGGCGGCGTAATACGCGTACTGCAAATTCAGCAGCTGTTCGACCGGACCGATCATGAACCACAGGTAGCTGAATACCGCGAGCATCTGGCCGATGGACAGGTCGGAAAACAGCACGGTAAGCATCGCTGCAGCACGAAAAATATCGATGCCGAACTGGAACAACAAACCGCTGGCCCGGTTCGACGCATCGGTTTTCCATTGCGAGTTCACCGCATAATCGCGAACGTCCCGGGCGCGTCGCCCCAAACGACCGAGGAAAAAGCCCTGGCGGTTACCGGCGCGCACTTCCTGGATCGCGTCCAGGGTTTCGGTCAATGCCTGGGTGAAGCGCGAGGTGCTGTCGTTCTCGAGTTTCTTCAGGTGCTTGACCCGCTTGCCCAATTGCACCGTGGCGTAGATCACCAGCGGATTGAACAACAGGATCAGCAGCGCCAGCTGCCAGTGCATCCACACCAGAATGCCCGCGGTGCCGACCAGCGTCAGCATGGCCACCAGGAAACGACTGAGGGTTTCGCCGACAAACTTGTCCAGGGTGTCGAGATCGGTCACCAGGTGCGTGGTCACCGTGCCGCTGCCCAGGCTTTCGTATTCCCCCAGCGAAATACGCTTGAGGCGTTCGATCAGACGGATGCGAATACGGTAGACGATGTCCTTGGCCAAGGAGGCGAACAAGCGCGCCTGCACCACGTTGAACAGCAATGCCGCGCACCGCAGGGCCAGGGTCACCACCAGCATCAGGCCGATGTAGCCCGCGGCTTTCTGCCAGGCCTCGGGCAGCGCCAGGTTCATGATTTTCAGCGCGGCGTCGCCGTGCCCCAGCAACACTTCGTCTACCAGCAATGGCAGGAGCAAGGGAATAGGTACGCTGCACAGGGTCGCCAACACGGCTACACCGTTGGCGATCCACAGGGATTTCTTGTGATGAAGAGCCAGACGACGGATTTCTGCCCAGCTCAGCCGGTCGACACGTTTAACGGTTGGGGTGTCGTTGGCGGGATCATGCACAGGCGGCACGCTCCAGCCAGCGACCGAGCAAGGGGGACAGGACGCCAAGCGGCTGGTAGCCATTGGTCAGCAACGCCAATTGACCATTGCGTTCAGCCAGCAACGTCGGGAAACCGGCGATGCCAAGGTCCTGGACCCAGGTGAAATCGGCAGCCGTCGCGGCGTGCGTATCGGCACGGTCGAAAGCGGCGGCGAACTCGATGCGCGGCAGCCCGGCCTGTTCCGCCAACTCCACCAGAACGCTGGCGTGGGTGACATCGCGGCCTTCGGCGTAAAACGCATGCTGGATCAATCCCAGCAGCTTCCACGCGCAATCCGGTGCCAGGCCGCGTGCCGTCACCAACGCCCGGCAGGCCGGCTCGGTGTCATAGACGAAGCCGTCGGGCAACGCGCCGTCGAGCTTGAAGGGTTGCCCCGTGGCCTCGTTGACCGCCTGCCAGTGCTCCAGAATATAACGGCGGGTGGTCGGCTCCAGGGCCGAACCACTGCCGGTGCGCAAACCACCTACCACCAGGTGCACGTCCACGCCTGCGGCTTGCGCCTGCTCGACCAACGCGTTGGCCACCGGCGCGAAGCCCCAGCACCAGGAACACATCGGGTCCATCACATAGAGCAGGCGTGCAGACATGGTTCAGGCCTCGGTGGATGCTTGCTTGTAGTTGTAGCCGATCGGGTGCGGCATGTTGCGTGCCTTGGCCAGTTCGATCTGCTTTTGCCGGTCGATGGCGCTGCGACGGGTTTTCTCGCTCAGCGTATTCCAGCAATGCGGGCAACTGATCCCGGCCACATAATGCTCGGAGGCGCGATCTTCGACGCTGACCGGTGTGCGACAGGCATGACATTGATCGTAGTCGCCTTCGCTAAGGTCGTGGCGAACCGTCACGCGGTTGTCGAACACGAAGCAGTCGCCCTGCCACTTGGTTTCTTCCTGAGGCACCTCCTCGAGGTATTTCAGGATGCCACCCTTGAGGTGGTAGACCTCATCGAAGCCCTCGCTGAGCATGTAGCTCGACGCTTTTTCACAACGAATGCCGCCGGTGCAGAACATCGCCACCTTCTTGTGCACGGTCGGGTCGAAGTTGGCTTTGATGTAGTCGGGAAACTCGCGAAAACTGGTGGTTTTCGGGTCAATTGCACCTTCAAAGGTGCCAATCGAGACTTCATAGTCATTGCGGGTATCGATCAACAGGACTTCCGGATCGCTGATCAGCGCATTCCAGTCCTGCGGATCGACGTAGGTGCCGACTTTCTTGTTCGGGTCCACGCCTTCAACGCCCAGGGTCACGATCTCTTTCTTGAGCTTGACCTTGGTGCGGTAGAACGGCTGCTCGTCGCAGTACGACTCTTTATGGTCGATGTCGTCCATGCGCGGGTCGTTCTTGAGCCAGGCCATCAGCCCGTCGATGCCTTCGCGGCTGCCGGACACGGTGCCGTTGATGCCTTCTTCGGCGATCAGCAGCGTGCCTTTGATGCCGTTGTCGACCATGGCCTTGAGCAGGGGCTCGCGCATGGCGACGTAATCTTGCAGGGTGACGAACTTATACAGTGCCGCCACGACAATCTGTTGTGTCATGGGTAAATCTCCAGGTGGCTACCCTCGTAAGGGGTGAACCGGATGCGAAAAAAAACGCGCCGCAGGAGCGACGCGCTGAACATTCTAACAAAAAAGATCGCAGCCTGCGGCAGCTCCTACAGGAGAACGCATTCCCCTGTAGGAGCTGCCGCAGGCTGCGATCTTTTGATCTTAGTGCTTGCTGCCACCGGCACAAGTCGGCGAGGCCGGGGCCGCGTCGATTTGCGCCCATTCCTCAGGCGTGTAGGTATGCAGCGCCAAGGCATGGAACTCGCCCATCAGCTCGCCAAGCGTGCCGTAGACCTTCTGGTGGCGCTTGACCCGGTTCAAGCCTTCGAACTGCGCACTGACCACCACGGCCTTGAAGTGGGTTTGCAAACCACGGCTGTGCATGTGGCTTTCATCAAGCACCTGCAGATACTCGGGCTGTAGCAAACCCAGTGTCGATTCAATGCGTTGTTGCATGGTCATTCCCAACTCCGGCTCAAGGCTTTTTCTTGGCGGGAGCGGCGCCTTTAGGCTCCAGCTCGGCGGTCATGTCAGCCAGCAGCTTGTTGACCACAGGCACCGCGCTTTCCAGCTTGGCCTGGGTCATCTGGGCCGACTGCTGGGTCAGCTGCGGCATTTTCTCCAGGACTTTCTTGCCCAGTGGCGACTGGTAGAACGCGACCAGGTCCTTGAGCTCAGACTCGGTGAAGTTGGTGGTGTAGAGCTTGACCATGTCCGGTTTCAGCTTGTTCCAGCCAATGGCTTGGTCCAGAGCAGCGTTGGCCTTGGCCTGGTAGGTTTCCAGTACGGCTTTTTTCGATTCGGGGGCTTTGGTTTGCTGGAAGCGCTGGGCAAACATCTGCTGTACTTGCATGTACACCGGAGTACCCAGTTTGTCGGCATGCGCCAGGGTCAGGAAAGCCTCGGCACTGGCGTTGTGGCTGGCGGTATCGGCAAAAACAGGGCCGCTGGCGCAGACCAGTGCAACCGCGGTACAGATGGCACGAAGACGAGTCATCGAGTTTCCTTTTCTAGCAGGCGAGGTAAAACCCCAAGGACGTCCATTCTGCGCCTAAAAAACTCTGTCGCTCAACCCCAAGCCTTGTCGCGCCTGATTTAGAGGGGTTGAATCAGCAGATTCCAGACTGATGGAACCACGGCCGGCGATCACGGCCTAAACTGCGCAATCAGACCTACAGGAGTGTGCATGATGAGCCGAATCGAAACCGACAGCCTGGGCCAGGTGGAAGTCCCGGATGAGGCCTATTGGGGTGCTCAAACGCAACGCTCGCTGGTCAACTTCGCCATCGGCGACGAACGGATGCCGCTGGCGGTACTGCACGCCTTGGCACTGATCAAGAAAGCGGCGGCACGAGTCAACGACCGTAACGGCGATTTGCCCGCCGACATTGCCAGGCTGATCGAACAGGCGGCCGATGAAGTGCTCGACGGCGAGCATGACGATCAATTCCCGCTGGTGGTCTGGCAGACCGGCAGCGGCACCCAGAGCAACATGAACGTCAACGAAGTGATCGCCGGGCGCGCCAACGAGCTGGCCGGCAACCCACGCGGCGGCAAGTCCCCGGTGCATCCCAACGATCACGTCAACCGTTCCCAGAGTTCCAACGACTGTTTTCCCACAGCCATGCACATCGCCACCGTACAGGCGGTGCAACAACACTTGCTGCCGGCGATCAGTGAGCTGTCCGGTGGCCTGGCCGAGCTGTCAGCCCGCCACATGAAACTGGTCAAGACCGGCCGCACCCACATGATGGACGCCACCCCCATCACCTTTGGCCAGGAAGTCTCGGCGTTCATCGCCCAGCTCGATTACGCCGAACGGGCGATCCGCAGCGCGCTGCCTGCGGTCTGTGAACTGGCCCAGGGCGGTACGGCGGTCGGCACCGGGCTGAACTCCCCCCACGGCTTCGGTGAAGCCATCGCCGCGGAAATTGCCGCCCTGTCCGGCTTGCCGTTCATCACCGCGCCCAACAAGTTTGCGGCCCTGGCCGGCCATGAGCCGCTGACTTCACTGTCCGGCGCGCTGAAAACCCTCGCCGTGACGCTGATGAAAATTGCCAATGACTTGCGCTTGCTGGGCTCCGGCCCGCGCGCCGGCTTCGCCGAAGTGAAACTGCCGGCCAACGAACCGGGCAGCTCGATCATGCCGGGCAAGGTCAATCCGACCCAGTGCGAAGCACTGTCGATGCTGGCCTGCCAGGTCTTGGGCAACGACGTGACCATCGGCTTCGCGGCGAGCCAGGGTCACTTGCAGCTCAATGTGTTCAAGCCGGTGATCATCCACAACCTGCTGCAATCGATCCGCTTGCTGGCCGATGGCTGCAGCAACTTCCAGCAGCACTGCATCGCCGGCCTGGAACCGGACGCGGGGAAAATGGCTGAGCATCTGGAACAAGGGTTGATGCTGGTGACAGCGTTGAACCCGCACATTGGTTATGACAAATCGGCGGAGATTGCCAAGAAGGCTTACAGCGAAGGGCTGACATTGCGTGCGGCGGCGTTGCAGCTGGGGTATCTGACCGATGAAGAGTTCGATGCCTGGGTGCGGCCGGAGAACATGTTGGAGGCCGGGGCCAAGGGCTGAGTCTTTAGTGCCTGATAGTCGGCTTTCGCGGGCAAGCCCGCTCCCACAGATTTTGTGTCGACTGCAATATTTGTAACCGATGCCAATCCTTGTGGGAGGCCGCGGCCAAGGGCTGAGTTCTTTAGTGCCTGATAATCGGCTTTCGCGGGCAAGCCCGCTCCCACAGATTTTGTGTCGACTGCAATATTTGTAACCGATGCCAATTCTTGTGGGAGGCCGCGGCCAAGGGCTGAGTTCTTTAGTGCCTGATAATCGGCTTTCGCGGGCAAGCCCGCTCCCACAGGTTTTGCGTCGTTTGCAGTATTTGTGACCGACGCCAATCCTTGTGGGAGGCCGCGGCCAAGGGCTGAGTCTTTAGTGCCTGATAGTCGGCTTTCGCGGGCAAGCCCGCTCCCACAGATTTTGTGTCGACTGCAATATTTGTAACCGATGCCAATCCTTGTGGGAGCGAGCCTGCTCGCGAAGAATGATAACGCGGTCTAACTGGCCGCCATGCGCACCTTGCGAGCCTTGAGCCCGGCCATCAACGAGGGCCCCAACGCCACCAATGCCGAACCCAGTACCACCAACACCGCCCCGCCGTAACCCAGGCCATTGATGGTTTCGGCGTGCACGTACTCCGGCCACCACCAGGCGGCCAGTGCCACTGCGCCAAAAGTAACCAAGGGTGTAATGGCCAGCGTCGCACTCACCCGCGACGCCTCCCAATGCGCCAGCGCCTCGGCAAAGGCGCCATAGGCGATCAGGGTGTTCATGCAGCACGCCAGCAACAGCCAACCTTGCAACGGGTTAAGTTGCAGGGCTTCCAGCGGATGCACCCAAGGCGTCAGCAACAGCCCGCAAAACAGGTAGATCACCATCATCACCTGCAACGAATTCCACACGGTCAATAACTGCTTCTGCCCCAGCGCATAAAATGTCCAGACCGTGGAGGCCAGCAACACCAGCAGCACACCGGCGGTATAGTCGCTCAACGAGGTCAGCAACTCACTCAGGCGCTGGTTGAAAAACAGCGCAAAGCCGATCAACAACACCAACAAGCCAATCCCCTGCCCCAGGCTGAACCGCTCCTTGAACACGAACACACTGGCGATCAGCAACATGATCGGGCCCATCTGCACCACCAGTTGCGCGGTGCCTGGGCTGAGCAGGTTCAACCCCATCAGGTACAGCACGTAGTTGCCCACCAGGCCAAGCACTGCCATCAGCACCAGCCAGCCGCCCCGTGGCCCGAGCGCTTTGCGGCTCGGCAGGCGCCCGGTCGCCGCGAGGTAAATGAACAGGCAGCCACCGGACACCATCAGGCGAAACCAGGTCACCGTGACCGGGTCCATCACCAGCAGCACCTGCTTGAGTTTGATCGGCAGGATTCCCCACAACAGCGCGGTCAGCAAGGCCAGCAACAGCCCATAAACCCAGCGACCCGATGAAATGTGCATGCGAACCCCAATCCGGAAACAAGTCGCACCATTCTAGGCGCTGTGCCGCGTCGCACACAGGGACAGTTACCACTTGGCCGCGAATGAAACTGTGCAGGTCGCAGCATGCCGCTGGCCAGTCGAGCAGGCGACTAACGTACCGCCTCGAACAACCCGGTAGCCCCCATCCCACCGCCTACGCACATGGTGACGACGCCGTAGCGCAGATTGCGCCGCTGCAACTCGCGAACGATATGCCCGACCTGACGCGAACCGGTCATGCCGAATGGGTGGCCAATGGAGATCGAGCCGCCATTGACGTTGTACCTGTCATTATCGATCTCCAGCCGATTGCGCGCGTACAGGCACTGCGAGGCGAATGCTTCGTTGAGTTCCCACAAATCGATGTCACCCAGGTGCAAGCCCTTGGCCTTCAGCAGCTTGGGCACCGAGAACACCGGGCCGATGCCCATCTCGTCCGGTTCGCAACCGGCCACGGTGAATCCGCGGAAGAACGCCTTGGGCTGCAAGCCCAGCGCCAGGGCTTTCTCCAAGCTCATCACCAGGGTCATGGAGGCACCGTCGGACAACTGCGAGGAGTTACCGGCGGTGACCGAGCCGTCTTCGAGGAATACCGGCTTCAACCCGGCCAGGCTTTTCAGGGTGGTATCGGGACGGTTGCAGTCATCGTGATCCACGACCCCTTCGAGAATCTGCACTTCGCCTGTGGCCTTGTCTTCAACCCGGTACTTCACCGGCATTGGCACGATTTCATCGTCGAATAATCCCGCCGCTTGTGCCTGGGCAGTCCGCTGCTGACTTTGCAGGGCGTAAACATCCTGTTCTTCGCGACTGACGTTGTAACGTCGAGCGACGATTTCGGCGGTCTGCCCCATCGGAAAGTAGATGCCCGGCACCTGCTCCTTGAGCAGCGGATTGATCAGGTGATCGGTGTTGATGCTTTTCATCGTCAGGCTGATGGACTCGACGCCACCGGCAACGATGATGTCGCTGCAACCGGAGGCGATCTGGTTGGCGGCAATGGCAATCGCCTGCAAGCCCGAGGAGCAGAAGCGGTTGAGGGTCATGCCGGCGACGCCGATGCCCAGGCGCGACAATACCGCGACGTTACGCCCGATGTTATAGCCCTGGGAACCTTCGTTGGAGCCGGCACCGACGATGCAGTCCTCGACACTGGCCGGATCGATGCCGGTGCGCGCCAGCAAGGCGTCGACACAATGCGCCGCCATGTCATCGGGACGGGTCATGTTGAACTTGCCGCGAAAGGATTTGGCCAGGCCGGTCCGCACGCTGTCGACGATCACCACTTCACGCATGGCATACCTCATTGTTGTTGTCGGTTGAGAGTGGATCGAGCATAAGCCCACCCAATAACCGACCGCGACAATCATTCACCTCGCGTATGCGTAACCATCGCCTGACTACTTGCCCTTGCGCTTGCCCGATTTTTCGAACGCCTCTTCCAGGGCGCGGTTGATGGTGCGCAACACCTTGACCCGCGCCCAGCGCTTGTCATTGGCCTCCACCAGCGTCCAGGGCGAGATCTCGGTGCTGGTGCGGTCGACCATGTCGCCGACGGCGCTGCGATAGTCGTCCCACTTGTCACGGTTGCGCCAGTCGTCTTCGGTGATCTTGAAGCGTTTGAACGGAATCTCTTCACGCTCCTGGAAACGCTCCAGTTGCGTCTGCTTGTCGATGGCCAGCCAGAACTTGACCACAATCACCCCGGCGTCGCTCAGTTGCTCCTCAAAGTCGTTGATTTCACCGTAGGCACGCAGCCAGTCCGCCTGGGAGCAGAATCCTTCGACGCGTTCCACCAACACCCGGCCGTACCAGGAACGGTCGAACATGGTGAATTTGCCCCGGGCAGGAACATGCCGCCAAAAACGCCAGAGATACGGCTGCGCCCGTTCCTCTTCGGTGGGCGCGGCAATCGGCACGATACTGTATTGGCGCGGGTCCAGGGCCGCAGCCACGCGGCGAATCGCCCCACCCTTGCCCGCCGCGTCATTGCCTTCGAACACTGCCATCAATGCGTGTCGGCGCATGCGTTTGTCCCGCATCAAGCCGGAGAACCTGGCCTGCTCGGTAATCAGTTGCTCTTCATAATCGCCCTTGGCCAACTGCAAGGTCAGATCAAGGCTGTCCAGCAGGCTCAATTGATCAACGCTGGGAAACACAGGCGCGACGTTGACTTTTTCCGGGTGGATTTGCGGTCGTTTCAGGGCGTTCTGCAAGCCTTCGAGCAAAATCTTCCCCACCACCAGGCTGCGATAATGCGCATCCTTTCCGGCGATCACATGCCACGGTGCATAGTCGCGGCTGGTGCGCCGCAAGATGCGCTCACCGTATTTCACGAAGCGATCGTAGGTTTCGGACTGCTGCCAGTCCAGCGGGCTGATGCGCCAGCTGTGCAGCGGGTCGTCGGCCAACGCCTTGAGGCGTGCCTTCATTTGTTTCTTGGAGAGGTGGAACCAGAATTTGAAGATCAATGCGCCTTCGTCGCAAAGCATTTTTTCCAGGCGTTCGGCGCCGTTGATGCCTTGATCGAACCTGGGGTCCTTGATCACGCCGTGAACCCTGGCCTGCAGCATCTGGCTGTACCAGTTGCCGAAGAAAATGCCCATGCGGCCCTGGGCCGGAAGCATCCGCCAATAGCGCCAGGCCGGTGGCCGCGCAAGCTCCTCGTCAGTTTGCTGATCGAAGGTGCGGACCTCGATCAGGCGCGGGTCCATCCATTCATTGAGCAACTTGACCGTCTCGCCCTTGCCGGCGCCTTCGATGCCGTTGATCAGGATGATCACCGGAAACCGGCTCTGCTGGCGCAGTTCGAATTGCGCTTCAAGCAAGGCTTCACGCAAGGCCGGCACTTCGGCGTCGAAAGTTTCTTTATCAATGGCGTGATCGATTTCAGCGGATTCGAACATGAGCGGCTCCCTGGCAGATGTGAGCAAGACTAGTGGATTGAGCTCTCCTGCGGGGGAGAAATCCCATTTTCATCGCATGGGTGATTGCAGGTCTTGCCATGGATCATGCCCCCTGCCGCGATCGGATAGAATGGCGACCTTGCCGTTACCGAGCCTGCCATGAAACCTGTAATGCCCCACGCCCAGATCGACTGGGACGAACAAGGGCTCCCGCGCTCGCGGGTGTTCGACGATGTGTATTTTTCCGACCTGTCAGGGCTGGACGAAACCCGCTACGTGTTCCTGGAACAGAATGCCTTGGGGGAGCGTTTCGCGGCGCTTCCAGCGGGCGGTCGATTGGTGATTGGCGAAACCGGGTTCGGTACCGGATTGAATTTCTTGTGCGCCTGGCAGTTGTTCGAGCAGCACGCTGCGGCCGGTGCACGGTTGCATTTTGTCAGTGTCGAAAAGTACCCGCTGAGTCTTGCCGACCTGCAACGAGCGCTGGCGTTGTGGCCGGAACTCAAGCCGTTGGCCGATCAACTGCTGGCGCAATACAGGGCGATCCACCAGGGCTTCCAGCGCCTGGTCCTGGATAACGGCCGCGTCACGCTCACCTTGCTGATTGGCGATGCACTGGCGTTGCTACCGCAATTGGACGCGCAGATCGACGCCTGGTTTCTCGACGGCTTCGCCCCGGCGAAAAACCCCGACATGTGGACCGCCGAACTGTTTGCCGAGCTGGCCCGACTGGCGGCGCCCGGTTCAACCATCAGCACCTTCACCAGCACGGGTTGGGTGCGTCGCCTGTTGAATGCCGCCGGCTTCAAGATGAAACGAACGCCCGGCATCGGCCACAAATGGGAAATCCTGCGCGGCACCTTCCTCGGCTGGCCTGCGGAAAACCCGGCACCCGCTGCGGCGAAACCCTGGTTTGCCCGCCCGGCCTCGCTCACCTTTGAGCGTCGCGCGCTGGTGATCGGTGCCGGGTTGGCCGGTTGTGCCACGGCTGCCAGCCTCGCTGCTCGCGGCTGGCAGGTGAGTCTGTTGGAACGTCACGATGCGCTGGCGCAGGAAGCCTCGGGCAATCCCCAGGGCGTGCTGTACCTCAAGCTTTCCGCCCACGGCACAGCGCTGTCGCAATTGATTGTCAGCGGCTTCGGTTACACCCGGCGCTTGCTTGAGCATTTGCAACGGGGCGTTGACTGGGACGATTGCGGCGTCTTGCAACTGGCCTTCAATGCCAAGGAAACCGAGCGTCAGGCGCAATTGGCGACGGCGTTCCCCAGTGACTTACTGCACACACTCGATCAGGCACACGCCGAGGCTCGCGCCGGTATCGCACTGCCATCGGGGGGCCTGTTTTACCCCGAAGGCGGTTGGGTACACCCGCCTGCGCTGTGCCAATGGCAGGCTGGGCAATCGAACGTTGAACTGCTAACCCATCACGATGTGCTGGAGCTGCGCCGCGTGGACGGCGGTTGGCAAGCGTGGGATGGCGACAGCTTGTTGGCCGACGCACCCACCGTGGTGCTGGCCGGTGCCGCCGAGATCAAGCGATTCACCTACAGCAGCGAGTTGCCGCTCAAACGCATTCGCGGACAAATCACCCGTTTGCCCCAAACGACCGAAAGCCGGACGCTGAATACCGTAGTGTGCGCCGAAGGCTATATCGCGCCGGCACGCCTGGGCGAACACACGCTGGGGGCGAGTTTCGATTTCAACAGCGACGACCTGACCCCGACCACTGCCGAGCATTTGGGTAACTTGCAGATGCTCGAAGAAATCTCGCTGGATCTGGTCGCTCGGCTCGGTGCGCACACCTTGCAAGCCGATGAACTTGAAGGTCGTGCAGCGTTTCGCTGTACCAGCCCGGATTACCTGCCGATTGTCGGGCCACTGGCCGACAGCCAGGCATTCGCCGACGCCTACAGCGCCTTGAGCAAGGATGCCCGACAAACCCCGGACATCCCTTGCCCCTGGCTGGATGGCTTGTACGTCAATAGCGGCCACGGATCGCGAGGATTGATCACAGCGCCACTGTCAGGCGAATTGATCGCCGCGTGGCTGGATAACGAACCGCTGCCATTGCCCAGGACCGTCGCCGAGGCTTGCCATCCGAACCGTTTCGCCTTGCGCCGATTGATTCGAGGCAAGGCGTAAAGCGATCAATCCAGCGCAAAGCAAGTCCTTGACTCGTCAGCTTCCATGGCCGCCTCGGTCAGACGCTTCAACAAAGCGGCCTCGGCGTTGTGCAACTCATCGGCGATGCCGTCCACTGTGGCGCGATAATTCGCACCCAGCGTTGCCTCGTTTTCAAAGGCCGTTTCCATCCGCACGTGAAAGGGGGCGGTCAGGTCGGTGAATTGTTTGCCATGTTGCTGTCGCAAAAAGTCGCTCCAGAACGTACGGCCAGTGATATAGGTCGATAGCTCAGGTGAAATTTCCGCGGCAAGGACTTTGTTGTAGGCCAACTCCAGGTCATTTGCCTTGACGCCACTGAGCGATGCATAACGCATGTGCTGGGGCTGGCCGACCAGGTCAAGCCTGTCGGCCAGGCCGGTGCGATAAGCCAACTCCACTTCCACCGCATCGAGTGCTGGATTGACCTGGGAATTTTCCCGAGCAATTCTGGAAAGGTAATCCAGGCGAAACAGACTTCGCCCGAGTCTCAATAACCGAGCGGCCTGATCATGGGCGTTGGCGGACAGCCGAACCACCCTGTCAATTTCGACAGCGACCTCGAGATTACTGAAGATCGTCGCCGCGTCATCAGCGCAATGGGCCTTGACTGCCATTGACAGCAATTGAGTACGTAATGCCGAGTGAGCCTGGGTCGCCTCAATGACACTCCAGACCCGCCGGGTCATGTCTTCATTCACATAACGGCTATCGGCCGAATTTCCAACTTCTGCCAGCAACTCAAAGAATGCTTTCGATCCGGGTTCGTGCTTCAACGCCAGCCATGCACGATTACGACTGGCATAGGTCTCTTCAACCAGTTTGGGCATCCAAAGGTCTCGAGCCCTTTGATCATTGAGCACCGCGTTATCGTTTGGCAGCAGCCCCATCCCGATGCCCGTACGAACATGATAGGCCGCAAGCCTTGTTCGGCTAGACGCGGATACAGGGTTATGGCGCAAGTTGATCGCCAGGGCGAATCGCTGAGGGAGTTGAAACAGCCACTCCGGCAGTTCCCGAATCAGGTTTCCCCGCAGGTCCACGAAGTCCAGATACGGCAAACGGGAAAGTCCGACAGGCAATTCCGTCGCATGAGTATCGCGCAGTAACAGCTCTTTCAGGTTCAGCATTTTGCTGATGTCAATCGTGGCCCCCAGGCGATTGCCATTGAGCCCCAACGCACGCAAATTGCGCATGTCCGCCAGTTTGCGCAAGGTGTGTTCGGTCAGCTGTATCTGATTATCCTCCAGGCTCAAATGCCTGAGATCGGGCATGTGCGACAGCACTTCAGGCAATCGTGTGAGCTTATTGCGGTCCAGTTTCAGAGTGACCAGCTTTTTAAAAGGCTTGAGGAAGTACGCCAACTCATCGCCAGCCTGCATGTCCTTGACGGAAAGACTGCGCACATGGGCGACATCTTGCTCGGTCAGCGTCGGCAATGGGCCTACAAAGTTGCGCTCCAGCGTGAGCGTTGTAGAACCCTGAGTGGACCATGCTATCCGGCGCCAGCATCGTTCGATGGCATTGGCCACCTGTCGACGGCTGACACGGATGTCATTGAGCTGCCCCGGCAGTTTCTTCATTGCCACTTCATCGTCACGCCAGGCGTGCAGCACATCGAGCAGTTTTTTCAGTTGCAGCTCCAGCGCCTTGATTCGATTCACCCGCTGCAGCTGGGTAGTGCCGGCGCTGTCGAGAAACACCGAAGCCTGGGCATCGGAGAACAGTGGATAAAGCTTTTTAACTTTACGAATCAAGGCCCTTGCATAAGTGCCCGCAGCGGGAGGATCTGCCAGTACACAGGCAGCCAGGTGTTTGGGAGTATCACTGCGCTCTCCCCGTAACACGCGCCCGGTACGCGCCGGATCGCCGGCGCCGGCCTTCGACAGTCTTGAACGAAGAGCACGGACGTCCTGCACACCATCGCCCGTGAGCCCCATGCGAGTGCGCTGGGTGGCTGGCAAAGCGTCAAGTATCGACGTGACCAGCGTGTCGCTCATCAACGTGGAGGAAAAATTGCCATTGGTTTGAGTGACCTGGTAGCCGGTGGGCGTCTTTACAATGATACCGAGCGACTCTGCATCCACTGCACCGACGCTGTCCAGCAAGGTGCCGGTTGCTCGCCCCTGTCGCACTTCAAGCCGACAGCTTTCATCCCAGCCGTGCACCCTTTCCATCAGCCAGAGCGTCAGTCTGTTGGTATCGGCATTAGCCAAATGCGGCAGGTGCAACCCGGTGAGCGCACGGTCCTGCCTGAGCAGTGCCTGTGCCTCGCTGACCTGCCCCGCGAGATCCATGCCGAGGATCTTGCGGTCACGCAGAAAGCTGCGATCGTTGCCAGAGGCGTTATCCAGCAATTCCTGGCGCACGCGAACGGGAAGGTCTGCGGCGTGTTCACCCAGCGTCGCAACGTCACCGGTGGCGGTGCCGTCCCAGGTTTTATAGAGCCAGTCAAACAGCGGTTGGCGATTACTCTTGAGGCTCGTCGCGATCTTCTTCGCCAACAGCTGCGATTTCGATTCCGTGGTTGTGCTTGCGATGATGCCCTGCACCTCTGCCGGATAGAGACCACCGATGACTTTGTCGAGCAGTTTCCCAGACTCCAGATCCGACTGATAAACAAGCACGCTGTTGACGTTTTCATCCTCGTGTGGCCCTGTCTCGGGGAAGCGGGACACTACCAGGTCCGCCTCGTCGCGCACTTCGATGAAGCGTTCCGCCGGCCAGCCTGGCAACCTCGGCAGTGTATGCAGTTGCTCCTGGATGAAGTCCTTGTTTGCGCTCTCTCCCTCTTCCATTGCCGTGACCATCGCAGTGATGCGCCGGTCAATCCTGAAGCGCTCGACACAGTCCTTCAGCCGCTGCGGTAACTTGAGGTTGCTTTGATGAAGCTGGTGCAACGTGTCAGGCGTCATGTCGATGATGTCGGCAATCGCTTCCAGATCACTGCCCAGATCACTCAGGCGCGGATCCGTGCGCCCCAATGCATAAGCACCGTCGTGCCACTCGTGCGCGTGCTCATGAACATGCCGCCAGCCCCCTTCCACATTTCGCTCGACGGCAGGCGCGAATGCGTCGGTGCGCACAGGATGATTGAGCGTCCATGCCGATCCGGCGGCGTTGCGGGTGGCTCGATAAGGAACTCCCTCGATGACGATCGACGTCTGCCCGGCATGCCGGTAGAGGCCTTGCACATCAGGTTGCGCGCCGATTGGCAGAGTCGTGGTCTGTTCATAGGTGTCGAGGTTGGGCTTCCACAATCTGGCTCGACCATCAGCGCAAGTGACGGCCTCGAAACCGTCGAAGAATGCTCCCTGCTCCTTTACGCCCTTACCGATAGTGGTCGCGATAATTTTCCCGCCGACGGCAAACGCTGCCAACTGCGCGACGTTTTCCACAACGCTCAGCAAATGGGACAAAGCAGCGGTCCGCTCTCCGTGCGTCCACTCAACCACGCCTTCATACACTTCACTGATGATGTCGACGACAGCCGTAGCCAGCATGAACTGGCCGATCACCGGTACAAAAAAAGCGGCTGCGTTCAACAGCAGAAGACCACCATCGAGCAATGCCTGAAGGTTTTTTTCCCGCTCTTGCTCATCGACGTCTGCAGTCGGCACCGCAAGCATTCGTGCATTTTTTTTAGTCGTACTGACAAAAGTGCTGAAGAAAAAATCACCAAGGCAAGTGTCGCCAGGCGCGGCAACGAGTGTGCCCAGGGTCTTATCCTTGTCAAACTCGGTAAAAAAACCGGTTTTATCCTGGCCATGCAGGTACTGCTCGGCGAAAGACTTTCTGTAGCTTTTGCTTTGCAAGTGGAGGGTCAGGTAGACCTTGAAGTCATCCAGCGAAGCGTATTCATACAGCGGTCGTCGGGGTTCGTTCGGCATGTAAACCACACACCGGGCCTTCGGCTCGGTATCGATGGAGACTTTGCTGAAGACCAGTGCCCCACAGATGCAGGCGTCATGAATCATCAAGCCCTGCCACTGCACAGGCCCACCATCGAATAGCACGCCGCTGGCTTGAGCTGCCGGGAGATCCTGATCGATCACACTCAGCAGCATCGTGTAGGCAGCGGCAGTGATGTCCTTTTTCAGGGAGGCCATGTGCAGGACGACGCGCATATCCAGCATCTTCAGCCGCCGGATATCCGCGATGCTGGGCCGATCATCGGCAGGCGCATCATTGGCGGGTCTGGGCGGCAAGGCCAAAGCCTGGTCAATATGGCGCTGATAGCGGGCGCCCAGGTCGAGCTCACGCGACAGGGCGGCGAATTTTACAGGGATGATTTCAGCGCCTGATTGGGCTTGTTCATTGATGCGTATAACCGAGTCCGCTGAAAAACCGCCGCTCGTGGCTTCCTTAGCCGTAAAGTTTTCCATGGCGGCCTGAAGCAAGCTGCGTGATGTGGTGGTTACTCGACCAGCGGATCCGAAGACGGGGAGCACGCCTGTGGACGTGTACAGTGTTTTCGTAATGTCCAGCATGTCCCGCTCGACGTCGAAATCGACCGTCCATTTACCCTTGAGGAATGCGGTCAGTTGCTCTTTGCAGAATTCGTCCAGAGGCTTGAGCTTTTTGAGCGCCTCGGTGACCTTGCCCTGGGTCACAAAAGACTGCTCGAACGCCGCCTTCAAAGCCTGCACCACGCTCAAATCCGCGGTCGCCAACCAAGGGGCGATAGACGCTTGCAGCACTTGCGCCTTGTCCAGGTCGCCCGTGTGTTCCAACAAGGCTTCGAGACGTTGTGCCGATGTCAGTGGCACCGCCACGGGGGCGGGTTTGGAAGTCGTAGCCTGCATGAGCAATATCCTTATTGCGTTAAGAGACGCTCAGTTTAGGAAGCACCGCAGGCAATTGATAATTCGAATACCGGGTTGGATCGCCCCCCATCCAAGCAGCTACTTCTATGCATCCCATCAATAGTTACCGCCACGGCCAAGAGCGTTTCTGCCGTGCCTGCCATTCGTCCGGCAATTCCTTCTTATAACTTATCGTTCTAAAACTCCCACAAGCGAGGCGGGTCAGTTTCTGAGTACCTGCCCTTCTGGCATGGTGCGGATTGACCCTCCCCAACGGAAAAACCGGTAAGGAATTTATGTGCGGATTAGCTGGCGAGTTACGTTTTGACAATCAACCTGCAGACCTTGCAGCCATTGAGCGAATCACCCATCACCTGGCGCCTCGAGGCCCTGACGCCTGGGGTTTTCATAGCCAAGGGCCGATTGCCCTCGGCCATCGCCGCCTGAAAATCATGGACCTGTCGGACGGCTCGGCACAGCCGATGATCGATACCCAACTGGGCCTGTCCCTGGCCTTCAACGGCGCGATCTACAACTTCCCGGAGCTGCGAAGCGAACTCGAAAACCTCGGTTATGCCTTCTATTCCGGCGGCGACACCGAAGTGTTGCTCAAGGGCTACCACGCCTGGGGCGAAGCGCTGTTGCCCAAGCTCAACGGCATGTTTGCCTTCGCTATCTGGGAACGCGACGCCAAGCGCCTGTTCATCGCCCGTGACCGTCTCGGTGTGAAGCCGCTGTACCTGTCGCGCACCGGCCAGCGCCTGCGCTTCGCTTCGGCTTTGCCAGCGCTGCTCAAGGGCGGCGACATTAACCCGATTCTCGATCCGGTGGCCCTGAATCATTATCTGAATTTCCATGCCGTGGTCCCAGCCCCACGCACTCTGCTGGCCGGCATCGAAAAACTGCCACCGGCAACCTGGATGCGCATTGACGCGGATGGCCGAACCGAACAGAAAACCTGGTGGACCCTGCCCTACGGCCCACGTGCCGACGAGATCAATCTGACGCTCGAGGACTGGCGTGACCGCGTACTCGACAGCACCCGCGATGCGGTGGCGATTCGTCAACGGGCGGCGGTGGATGTTGGCGTGCTGCTGTCGGGTGGTGTCGATTCGAGCATGCTCGTCGGCCTGTTGCGTGAAGTCGGTGTGGAAAACCTGTCGACCTTCTCCATCGGCTTCCAGGATGCCGGTGGCGAGCGCGGTGACGAGTTCCAGTATTCGGACTTGATCGCCAGGCATTACGGCACCCAACACCATCAATTGCGCATCGACGAAAAAGAGATCATCGAGCAACTGCCCGCCGCCTTCCGCGCGATGAGCGAGCCGATGGTCAGTCATGACTGCATCGCTTTCTATCTGTTATCGCGCGAAGTGGCCAAGCATTGCAAAGTGGTGCAAAGCGGCCAGGGTGCGGACGAACTGTTCGCCGGGTATCACTGGTATCCGCAAGTGGATGGCGCAGCCAATCCCTACACGGCGTATCGCGATGCGTTCTTCGACCGCAGCTACGAGGACTACGCCGCCACCGTCCAGCCGAAATGGCTGACCGCGAATGACGCCGCTGGTGACTTCGTGAAGGAACATTTCGCACAACCCGGCGCCGATGCATCGGTGGACAAGGCCTTGCGTCTGGACAGCACGGTGATGCTGGTGGATGACCCGGTCAAACGCGTCGACAACATGACCATGGCCTGGGGCCTGGAGGCGCGCACGCCGTTTCTCGACTATCGCCTGGTGGAATTGTCAGCCCGGGTGCCGGGCAAATTCAAACTGCCTGACGGAGGCAAGCAAGTCCTGAAGGAAGCGGCGCGCCTGGTCATTCCAAGCGAAGTCATCGACCGCAAAAAAGGTTACTTCCCGGTGCCGGGTCTCAAGCATTTGCAGGGTGACACGCTGAACTGGGTACGTGAATTGCTGCTGGATCCGAGCCAGGATCGTGGCCTGTTCAACCCGGCGATGCTCGACCGCTTGCTGACGGACCCACAAGGCCAATTGACTCCGTTGCGCGGCTCCAAGCTGTGGCAATTGGCGGCGCTGAACCTGTGGCTCAGTGAACAAGGAATCTGATCGATGAAACCTCAAGCCACGGCGTATAACCAACGCTTGTTACGCGGTCAGGCGCCTTCTTACGAACGCTTGCAGGCACGCCTGGCCGAAGACGGCAGTGAACTCAGTACTGCGCCGATTGCCGTGCATTGCGGCTGGGGCCGGTTGTTGATCGGCCATACGTTCCCCGACCCGACGAGCCTTGCCCAGGCGTTGCTCAATGAACGACCGGGTGAGCGCGACATCGCCCTGTATGTCGCCGCGCCCCAGCAAGTACTGGGGCTGGAGCCGGCCCAGTTGTTTCTCGACCCCTCCGATACTTTGCGGTTGTGGTTCAGCGATTACCGTCAGGCGACCCGCGTGTTTCGCGGCTTTCGCATTCGTCGCGCGCAAGGCGATGCCGACTGGCAGGCGATCAACCAGCTGTATCAGGCACGCGGCATGTTGCCGATCGATGCCAGCTTGCTGACCCCCCGTCATCTGGGCGGCCCGGTGTACTGGCTGGCCGAGGACGAGGACAGCGGCGCAGTCATCGGCAGCGTCATGGGCCTCAATCATCACAAGGCGTTCAACGATCCGGAACACGGCAGCAGCCTCTGGTGCCTGGCCGTCGATCCGCACTGTTCGCGGCCAGGTGTCGGTGAGGTGCTGGTGCGGCATCTGATTGAACACTTCATGAGCCGTGGGCTGAGTTACCTGGACTTGTCCGTGCTGCACGACAATCGCCAGGCCAAAAATCTTTACGCCAAGCTCGGTTTTCGCAACCTGTCGACCTTTGCGATCAAGCGCAAGAACGGCATTAACCAGCCGTTGTTTCTCGGTCCCGGCCCTGAAGCCAAGTTCAACCCCTACGCGCGGATCATCGTCGAGGAAGCCCATCGTCGCGGCATCGATGTGCAGGTCGATGATGTCGCGGCGGGGATGTTTACCCTCAGCCACGGCGGACGGCGGGTACGTTGCCGCGAGTCACTGACCGACCTGACCAGTGCCATCAGCATGAGCCTGTGCCAGGACAAGAGCCTGACCCATAAAGCGCTCACGGCGGCAGGCCTGAACCTGCCCGCGCAGCAACTGGCGGGTAACGCCGATGACAACCTGGCGTTTCTCGACGAACACCAGCGAGTGGTGGTCAAGCCACTGGACGGTGAACAGGGGCAAGGCGTGGCGGTGGATCTGCAGACCATCGAAGAGGTCCAGAACGCCATCGAAGCCGCCCGTCAGTACGACAGTCGCGTGCTGCTGGAAAGCTTCCATGAAGGTCTCGACCTGCGAATTCTGGTGATCGGCTTTGAAGTGGTCGCTGCGGCGATTCGACGGCCCGCCGAGGTGGTGGGCGATGGCCAGCACTCCATCGGCGCGCTGATCGAAGCCCAGAGTCGACGGCGCCAGGCGGCTACAGGCGGCGAAAGCAAGATCCCGCAGGACCCTGAGACCGAGCGCACCGTGCAGGCAGCGGGCTACGACTACGACAGCATACTGCCGCCGGGCGAGCACCTTTTCGTGCGGCGCACGGCAAATCTTCATACCGGTGGGATTCTCGAAGATGTCACCTCGATTCTTCATCCCACGTTGGTGGACGCCGCGGTGCGCGCGGCGCGGGCGCTGGATATTCCCGTGGTCGGACTCGACCTGATGGTGTCTGCCGCCGATCAACCGCAGTACGTATTCATAGAAGCCAACGAGCGCGCCGGACTGGCCAACCATGAACCGCAGCCTACGGCCGAGCGGTTTGTAGACCTGTTGTTTCCGCACAGTCAGCCGGCCGTGTAGCGCCCGATCGTTGCCATGCGCTGTGTGGGAATGCAGCCTTGCTCCGCGTCCCTCAAGAGCCGAACGCAGAGCGACCTTTGATTCATTCCTATGCTGCGCGTGAAAACGATCCCTCAACTCATCAGGAGTTTCCATGACCCGCCAATACCCGGAACCAGACCTGACCTACCTGCAGAAAGTCCTGCTGGAAATGCTCGCCATTCCCAGCCCCACGGGCTTCACCGACACCATCGTGCGCTATGTCGCCGAGCGGCTCGAAGAGCTGGGCATTCCCTTCGAGATGACACGTCGCGGCACCATCCGCGCCACCCTCAAGGGCAAGAAAAACAGCCCGGACCGCGCCGTTTCCGCGCACCTGGACACCATTGGCGCCGCCGTGCGCGCCATCAAGGACAACGGCCGCCTGACGCTGGCCCCCGTGGGTTGCTGGTCCAGCCGTTTTGCCGAAGGCAGCCGCGTCAGCCTGTTTACCGACAACGGCGTGATCCGTGGCAGCGTGTTGCCGCTAATGGCCTCCGGGCACGCCTTCAACACCGCTGTGGATGAAATGCCAATCAGCTGGGACCACATCGAATTGCGCCTGGACGCCTATTGTGCGACCCGCGCCGATTGTGACTCGCTGGGCATCAGCGTCGGTGATTTCGTCGCCTTCGACCCGCTGCCGGAGTTCACCGAAAGTGGCCACATCAGTGCCCGCCACCTGGACGACAAGGCTGGTGTCGCGGCGCTGCTGGCAGCGTTGAAAGCGATCGTCGACAGCGGCGAAGAGCTGGCGATCGACTGTCATCCACTGTTCACCATCACCGAGGAAACCGGCAGTGGCGCCGCGGCGGCATTGCCCTGGGACGTCAGTGAATTCGTTGGCATCGACATCGCGCCCGTCGCTCCCGGCCAGCACTCCAGCGAACACGCGGTGAGCATTGCGATGCAGGATTCCGGCGGGCCGTACGACTATCACTTGTCGCGCCACCTGCTGCGCCTGGCCAGTGACAACGAGTTGCCCGTACGCCGCGACCTGTTCCGCTACTACTTCAGCGACGCTCACTCGGCGGTCACCGCCGGCCATGACATCCGCACCGCCCTGCTCGCCTTTGGCTGCGACGCCACCCACGGCTACGAACGCACCCACATCGACAGTCTCGCCGCCCTCAGCCGCCTGCTCGGCGCCTACATCCTCAGCCCGCCGGTGTTCGCCAGCGACGCGCAGCCGGCCAAAGGCTCGCTGGACCGGTTCAGTCACCAGATCGAACACGAGACGCAGATGGAAAGCGATACGCGAGTGCCGTCGGTGGATAGCCTGGTGGGACAGCGATCGAATCACTGAGCCTGACATCGTTGCCTGATAGAGCGCCTTCGCGAGCAGGCTCGCTCCCACAGGGTCAAGCGCTTAACTGTGGGAGCGAGCCTGCTCGCGAAGGCGATCTATCAGGCAAGGCGTGAACCACAAGCTAGCCCCGACCCGTGATTCGCCGTAGCATCGCGCCATTGTTTAGCCGAGGTGCCTATGCTGATTCCACACGACCAACTTGAAGTCGATACCCTGACCCGCCTGATCGAAGATTTCGTGACCCGAGACGGCACCGACAATGGCGATGACACGCCGCTGGAGACCCGTGTATTGCGTGTTCGCCAGGCATTGATCAAGGGCCAGGCCCTGATTGTCTTCGATCCGGAGAGCGAGCAGTGCCAGCTGATGCTCAAGCATGACGTGCCCAAGCATTTATTCGACTGATTTTTTGTCTCGCGAAAGCTTGCGCTGGATTCGCTCGTAGATCTCGCTGCGGTGCACATTGACATGGTTCGGGGCTTCGATGCCGAAGCGCACGTTACCGCCATTGACGGCAATAATGCGCACTGAAATGGTGTCACCGATGGAAATCATCTCGCCGACTACACGACTTAGTACAAGCATGGCTTTGGTCCTTCAGGGTTACCGGGCCTTGAAGATGCCCGGTGCACGACGGGCCTACAAGACAGCCACGGTAATCCAGACCAAACCTACAGCCACGCGGCTGCCTTGCTGAAGGAAATGCCTGACACGCCGCCTTAATCAAGGGCCGCTACGTCAGGAGGCCGAGAAGCGCGGGCCAAACAGGATAACGCTTGCCCCGATCACGCACAGTGCCACGCCTAGCCAGTCGGAACCCAGTGGACGAATCCGCTCGACCACCGCCAGCCAACCAATCGAAGCAATGATGTAGATACCGCCGTAAGCGGCATAGGCACGGCCTGCATAAGTCGCCTCGATGCGCGTCAGCAACAACGCGAACAACGTCAGGCTGAGTAACGCTGGCACCACCCACAAGGCACTTTTACCCTGGCGCAGCCACATCCAGAAGGCGAAGCAACCGGCGATTTCGAACAACGCGGCGAGGAAAAACCACAGGTAATTGAGCATGCGAACGTCTCGCGAGGATGGCCGATGGCGGCCACCCTAACGAGGCTGTCGTGTGCGGGCAAGTTCAGTTTGCGGATTGCTTGGCCTTGGCGCGCATCTTGTCGGCCATCAGGGTCATTTCGTTGTAGAGCAGTTGCGGGTTCTTCTGCTTGAGCGCCCAGGCCTGGCGGCCCTGTTCGTGGGGCAGGATCATGAACTCGCCGACAGCGACCTGCTGAAAGATGTAATCGGCAATATCGGTGGCACTGATGGGCGAGCTTTCCAGCAACTTGCCAACCTGGGCTTTCATGGCCGGCGTCGGGCCGCGGAAGGAGTCCAGCAGATTGGTCTGGAAAAACGACGGGCAAACCACATGCACGCCGACTTCCTGATGCGCGAGTTCAATCAGCAGGCTTTCGGACAACGCCACCACGCCGGCCTTGGCCACGTTGTAGTTGCTCATGGCCGGCCCCTGCATCAACGCCGCCATCGAGGCGATGTTGATGATCTTGCCCTTGCTCTTCTCCAGCAACGGCAGGAAGGCCTTGCAGCCCTTGACCACACCCATGAGGTTGATTGCGATCTGCCAGTCCCAGTCTTCCAGGGACAGTTCGCTGAAGAATCCGCCAGAGGCAACCCCCGCGTTGTTGACGATGATATCGATACCACCGAACTTCGATTCGCAGGCCTGGGCAAACGCGGTCAGTTGGCTGTAATCACGCACATCGCAACGCTGGATAAAACCGTCACCACCGGCTTCGCGCACCTGTTTCAAGGTTTCCTGCAGACCTGGTTCGCTGACGTCCGACAAGGCCAACTGCCAGCCTTCGCGCGCCCAGCGCAACGCGATTTCGCGACCCAGGCCGGAGCCCGCGCCAGTGATCATCATGCGATTTTGCATAGCAAACAGCCTTGTTGTTCCGGGGAAGATGCGTCGAGTGTAGCGAAGGAAATTGGCCGCCCCACGCTCTATCAGATTGCTGAATGCCCCGAGCAAACCGCAATCGTGGCTCAACCAACTAACGCGGCAACAGATTTATCGGTAGATGATTTGAAAAACCGCAAAAAACTTGGAATTTTTTGCCCTGCACCGCGGTCGGATTTTTTAAGCAGCTCGAATAAATGACGTTCCCGCTGACTGATAACGGCTAGGTCATTCCTGAATACTTACAGCAAGGAAACAGATATGGGCACAATACTTCTGATCATTCTGATCCTGTTACTGATCGGTGGTCTACCGGTCTTCCCACACTCCAGAAGTTGGGGTTATGGACCGTCCGGTATCATCGGCGTGGTGTTGGTGGTGATATTGATCCTGTTGTTACTCGGGAAGATATGAAGTTCTGAGTAGCCAATAAAGGCTGCAGAAATTTCGATGCCAGTCAGATAAAACTGACTGGCATCGTTTTTTCCAAAGTTTGCGTCACACGTTAGTGAAAATTCCACTGACAGGATCAACATTGCCTGCATAAGGCACGCTGGTTCCTGCGGCCTTGGCAACGGTTGCCCAGATCCGCTGCATGTCGACGAAGTTCTTGCCGATAACCGGGTTCCCCGTGTGATGCGACTTATCGGCTTGCGTCGTGATATTCAGGTACCGTCCTGCGCCCTCCCCGCTTTTCAACAATCCGCACGCGCCGCCCATCATGACCAGCGGCATATCAATCGAGTGCTCGGGGGCTCCATCAGCCATTTCGCTGGTGACAATGACCAGGACAGATTCGAGCAAGTTGTGACCGGGCATGTCCGGGTCTGCATGCCTGGACAGTTCATCCATCAATTCCCTGACCTGCCGGACATACCATTGCCGTGTTCCTCTCCAGACTGCTTCCCCGGCGTAACGGTGAGCGCAATCATGGGGATTTTTGTCGCGACTGACATCAATGATATTGAGTGACTCCGCCGAGCGTCCGATCTGAACGGTCGCAACGCGGGTAATCCCGCAACTCAAGGCGGTGGCCACCACTTTATGGTGGTCGGCCTGTATGCGTGTGCGGTGCTCCGCCGACTGGTAATCCAGGGGCTCGAGCATCACAGGCTCGCATCCCCCCACGGGCGGCCGCGCTTCCTCAAGGTCCTTGATGACCTGCTCTACTGAATCCAGATGGGTATCAAGCTTTTGCCTCTGGCCGGGGGAGAGCCGGTTTTTGATGTCCTGGATATCCGCCAGGGATGCCTCTAACAGTTTTCCAGCTCCAGGCTCCAGTGCGCGCCGAGCTTGAGCAGGCGTCTTGAACAGCGATTCAGCCATCAGCATGGGGTCGCGGTAGGGCGTGCGAATCGCTTTGCCCTGAAACGACACGAACCAGGGCGTACCGTCGATCCCTGCGTGGGGCCCGGCAAACAAGCTGCGATGCGAGGGTTCATTACCCGGCAGTGCATTTCCCAAGAGGACGTCGATTGATGACTGACTCTGTGCGCTATCACGCAATATATAGTTCCAGTTGTTATGGCCCGAGTTACCTGGCCCCGAGATAATCCCGCGCAGGTACAACGATTGGTTGCGATAAGCCTCCAGCTCTTTACTGACTTCATTCAATGTAAAAGCCGTGGTATCCATCCCCTGTGCAGTGGGATGCCACAAACCGCGCCCATCGCCAAACGGTCCACCCTGATAGGAGTCCACTGCCGTTCCGTCGGGTATTACTACAATCACGACCTTCAACAAGGGTTGCTCGGATTGCCCCGCCAATGCCATGCGCGTCAATCCGAATTGGGTCAATGGACCATAGACACCTGCCGCAGCCAGTCCCGCGAGAAAACGCCGGCGACTTTTCAAGATGCCCATGATCAGTTCCTCTCGGTTTTGTAGATGAACGCGTTGGAAGTCCCCAGGGTTCGCAACATCTCTGCCAGGGAGCCGGAAGTTTTCAAGCCATCGGCAATCGCCTTCACAGCTCCCGACGTCGATGCGTCCGATTTGCTGCCGAACACAAACCGGAAATAACTGTCGGCCATACAGAACTGGGAGGCGGGATGGCGGGGTACGATTTTGGCGATACCGCGAACGTCATTGATCGTCTCTGAGCCGGTCGAAGTTAAAAAGGGACCGGATGCCTTGATCGGCAACATCTGAGGATATTGGTCAAAGTTGTAGGCTTTTTCCTGGGTACGATAACGGCCAGCTGCATCGTAATGCTCCATCGCGGCGCCGGTGTCATTCATGAATTGGTGACATTGCCAGCAGCGCCCTCCTGACGCTTGCTCACCGTTGACCAGATCCCAGCGTTCACGGGTGGTGATGGGCTGAGCAGGAAAAACCGGACCTGTAGGGTCTGGCTCAACCGGTGCACCGAACTCACGACAGAACATCTGCTCGCGAATCATGATTCCACGCTTGACCAGTGAGGTGGTCTCGAAATCCGACGTGGCTGCCTGAGTCAGCCCCAGGTGCAACAACCCGCCCCGTTTGTCGTCCACCGCGACTTTTTGCATCGTGCTGCCCGCGACACCGCTGATGCCATAATGCGCAGCCAGGTCCTGATTCAGATAGGTGTAACCGGGGTTGAACAACTTATCCAGGGTGCCTGAATCGAGCAGCATGCTTTTGCTCAGCAGGTATTGCTCCTGTGCCATGAGCGCAATCATTGGCTTGGTCAGCCCCGGCTTTTCCTGAACGCCGCGTGCGGTTTTGATGTAGTAGCTGACGAAGCGGTTGAACTGCTCGATGCCGCGGTCCGTTTGCATCATCCGCTGAATTTCGGCGGAGATCTGTTGTGAAGTCTGCAGTTCGTTGCGCTGCGCCTTGGCCAACAGTTCGACATCCGGTGTCGTGCCCAGGAACCCGTAAGAAAGTGCTGTTACCAGCTCGAACGGCGTGAGCTTATACACCTTGCTTGCCGTGGCTGACTCCACCCCCAACTCCGAGCGATAGAGAAAATGCGGCGACATCAATAGAGCCGCAATCACAGCCGGGGCCCCTTGCTCGTCGTGTATTTTCTGATAACGCAAACGCTCGGCATCAGTCACGGGACGACGGAACATCTGATAGCCCAGGGAAGTGACCAGGTCGGTGCCTGTGCGAGAGGTTGCCAGCGCACTCAAGCGCGCAGGTGCCACCTTCTCTGCCACCGACAACGCCATGTCGTAATACAGCTTGACGTCCTCGGCCTGTAGAATGCCCTTGCTCGCTTCCCCTGGGTATTTGAAATCTTTTTCCGACTTGTCGGCCGGTAGTTTTTCGGGATTGACCTCGCCCCCCAGGATGTCCCGGATGCTGGCGGCATACTCACTGGGCGTGAGCAATCGCAACTGCCGCGCACCATAGGTCTCGTTTTGGTCCAGGTAGGGTTTCCAGATGACGTCGAACAAATGGTGGCTGATTTCGGTCGCACAGGTGGTGTCGCAGTGCCCCGAAACCGGCATGCTCTTGATCTGATTGACCAACACTTCACGATCCGCCGCGCTCCAGATCAAGGCCTTGGCCGCACTGTCGAAATATTCGACCGAATGGCACTTGGTACAGGCCCCCGCCAGGACCGATTCGCCCAGGTTCTCGACATGTCGATAGGCGATGAGGGGTAGCTGCCGGTCCTCACTGGACTCATCAATCACCACCGACTCCAGTTCCGGCTCCGGTTTTTCCTTGGAGTAAAACGGGTAGATCACCTTGTACTTGCCATAATCGAGAATCTGCGTCGTGCTTGCCCCCCACGGAATCTGTATGAGCAGCGGCTCAGCATGACTCTGATCCTCGTTAACCAGACTGATGTGCCATTGGTCATCGGTGACAGAAGCAGGCTTGCTCGGCGCGTTGATCGTGATCTCGACCGCTAGCTTGATCGGCCGTTCGCGGTATTGCAGGTTGATGGCCTGACTCTTGTTGGTTGGCGATAGCGTGAACGAGGTGTTGCGCACCAGAGGAATCCATTTTTTCACATCATTGAGGCGCAACTGATACTCACCATACGCCAGCCCTTTGAGAATCAGTGCGGACTCATTGTTTAACGGATCCCATGACAGTTGCACCAGTCGGCTATTGCCGTCGGGGGCAATCAGGTAGCCACTGATCATTTCGTCTTCCAGGCCGGGGGGTGACAGCATTGGACGCAGGGCCAGTTCTGTCTCCGGCAGCCCGGTTGCGTCATAGCGCACGCGATAGATGACCCCGGCGACGTCGTCGCTGATCAGCAGGCTGCCATCCGCCAGTTCAAGAAACTCGACGGGACGACCAATGCAGGAGTTGTCCAGGCAATAGACATCAAATCGATCCGGGTCCTGCACAAATCCATTGATCAGCGGGATCTGGTTGACCACGCGCGTACCGCCCTGGATGGTCAGCATTTGTATGTCCATGCCCGGGCGGGCGGTGGAACCGGCACCATGCACGGCCACCAGCAAACGTTGGGTACCCGCCGCAGCCGGGTAACCTGACCAGAACTTGACGCCGAGCGGTGCAGTGTTGGTACCCGACTCAAAAGCGGCCGGCACATAGTCAGCGGGGTGGATCTGCTCGAGCGACTTGTCGGACACAATGGCACCGGGCACCAGCGGCGGCTGGATCACGCCCGGGTTCTGGTACTCCTCTTGAGTGAAACCGGGTGTGTCCCTGCCAAACCGATAAGGCACACCGAAATGCAACCCGGGGCCCCGGATGACGTTGACCTCGTCAGGGTTGGGGAAGCCTTGGCGATTGTTGTCGCTGAACCAGATTTTGCCGTCCTTGGGATTCCAGTCGAAGCCCACAGAGTTACGCACCCCCATGGCCAGGATCTCCGACTCCCCCGTCTCCAGGGAGTACCGCAAGACCGTCCCATAGCGCTTGTCGGCGGGAATCATGCATAGGTTGCACGGAGTGCCGACCGCCGTATAAAGCCACTTGTCCGACGGATCGACTGGGTTGAAGCGCAAGGGGTGTTTCATGTGCCAGATGCGAGTCTTCGAGCCGGACGACAGCGGGGGCAAGGGAAACAGCTTGCCGTCTGCCGGAAAGTTGAAAACCAATTCGGGTTTTGGGTCTTTGTAATGATCGTCCGCGTTACGCAAGCGATACAGACCACCTGTGGTCGAGTAATACAGATCACCGTCGCGGTATGCCACGCCGTGAGGCTCTTCCAGGCCCTTGGCGATGACATGAATGCCGGTCGGCTTACCCTCTCCGTCCAGCGGCAACGCGTAGATCATGTCGCCGATTTTTCCGTCATAGACGTACGACGGGATGGCACTGGAGCCGACATACAGGACGTTCTTGCCCATGGCCATCTGCCTGGGCTGGATAAGGCCCTGGGCAAACAACTCGATTTTTATCCCCGGCAAGCCATTGAGCTTGCTCACCTCAACCGGAGGCCGATACTTCACCGCCACGGTTTGCTCCGCCCCTTGCGCCTGCGTGAATGAAACAATGCGCGGGGTGTTCAGCGGGATGTATCCATCAGCGCTGTTCATTACAAGCTGGTAGTCGCAAGCTTTTAGATTATCGAGGTGAATCGTTTCGTTGGCCTTTGCGCTGATCGCAATCTCTTCGGCCTTGCAACGCAACGTCCCGGTGACCGTCTGATCTGCGCGAGCAACACCTGGCACCGCCGGTTTCAGAGGGGCTTTGCCGCTGAGGGTGGAGAAGCTCAGCGTCAGGCGATTGCCCTCGAAGCCACCACAGTCACCAAGTTCTTTCCATGCGTCTTTCCACGGACCGCCGACAACCAATGGCTCATAGACCGGCAGCTTGCACCACTGCCAACTGCCGACGCCAAGTGGGGCCTCGTCATCTTTCCAGCATTCCAATAGCTGGCCGGCATGCTGAACCTGCTGCCCCTGTTCGTAGAGCGCGCCCTTTTCATAAGCAGGCGCTGTACAGGACTGAGGTGATGGAGCTGACTCCGACGATCGGGTGTACACCACTAAAGCGACGACAGCGGCGAGCGCCGCAAACCCCACGAACCACAGCAAACGAAGCACACCGACAGACTTATTCATGAAGCGAGCCTCACTCGTCAGCCAAGTGTTCAACCCCTCGGACAAATCTGTTAATTCAGTGTCCTGCGGCGAACCACCTGAACCGAAGTGGCAGGCCGAAAAAGAGCCTAAGCCAACCCCGGCATTTCTATTGAAATGTCTTCCAGCGCGGTTCCACTGCATGGCCAAAACATGGCACGAACGCCATAGAGACAGGAACAGGCAGACATCATCCTTGCAACGCTGCCCGCTCTCAACGTCGCGGTTGCAAACGTTGGGTCAGGTACTCGAAGCACCTGTATAAGATTCCCAAACCCCCGAGGTGTCTACTGTCAAAGTTGACAGGTTTTCCCCTTGGGTGCGGCACAGCGCCTTACGGCGAGCATAAAAAAATCCGATGCCTGTGCAGGCATCGGATTTTTTGTAGCCCAAGGTCAGGCAGCAAAGCCTGACTGAATACTCAGTCAGGTACGCCGTCGACCACACCAGCGGTGTTGTCGATCAGACTCTTGGTCGCCGTTTGCAGGAACGCTTCGAGCTTGAGCTTCATCTCGGCGGTGCGCGGAGCATCCGGAATCACTTCCGCCCGAGGCGTAGCGCCCAGTTCGTACTGGTACATCTTCGGCGCCATGTCCTTGTCCTTCGGCAATACCAGGATCTGGTCCGCGGTGATGATCGCAGTGGTCTGCTCGCTGCCCGACGGTTTGATCACACCGAAACCGGTGTCGCCTTCTGGCAGGTTGAGCAAGTCACGACCCCAGCACTGATGACGCACTTCACCACCGATGCGGCCCATGATGGTCGGCACGATGTCGACTTGAGTGCCCACGGTGTGGTCGAGCGTGCCAAATTTCTCCTGGATGCCCGGTGCGATCATCAACATCGGTACATTGAAACGGCCCAGGTCCATTTCGGTGATCTGACGTTCGTTACCGAAGCCGTGGTCGCCAACGATGACGAACAGGGTCTCCTTGAAGTAAGGCTCATTACGCGCCTTCTCGAAGAACTGACCCAGCGCCCAATCCGAATAGCGCATGGCGGTCAAGTGCTCGTTCAGGCTGCCACGATCGGTGACGCGTTCGACCGGCAATGGGGTCGGCAACGCATAGGGCGTGTGGTTGGACAAGGTTTGCAGCAAGGCATAGAAAGGTTTCTTGTCCTTGCCGTCGCGAGCCTTGAGTTCCACCAGGCCACGGTCGAACATATCCTGGTCGGACACACCCCAGGTCGGGTCGGAGAACACCGGGTTAACGAAGTCGTTGCGACCGATGAAATTGGTCATGCCCTGGTTACTGAAGAAACCCGACTGGTTGTCCCAGGCGAAATCGCCGTTGTAGACATACACATCGTCGTAGTGACGGGCGCTGAGCAACTGCGGAAGGCCAGACAGTTTGTGGCTGCCTTCCGGGGTCTGCATCAGGTATTCGAAACCCGGCAGGTTCGGGAAGCAAGCCATGGTGGCGAACATGCCCTGGTGGGTGTGGGTACCGTTGGAGAAGAAACGGTCGAACAGCAGGCCTTCCTTCGACAGCTTGTCGAGGTACGGCGTGATGTTGCCCGGTGCGCCCAGTGCGCCTACCGAGTGACCGGCCATGCTTTCCATCAGGATCACGACGACGTTCTTGATCGGCAGGGTCTTGTCGACGGGTGGCGTGTAGTCGCGACGCACTGCTGCGGTCTCGCCATCCACCAATTTGTCGTCCTTCATGACCAACAGGTCGCGTACAGTCTGCTGAGCCATCGGTTGTGGCAACGTGGCTTTCCAGATGTTGTCGCGATCTTCAGACATCCGGCTCTTCGCGGCAGCGACCAGGGACAGGGTACCGTTGAGGCCCAGCTGGTTGGCGAAGTTGGAATCGGTGGTGTAGACATCACCCCAACGCATTGGCGGGCCTTGACGCAAGGTACCGCGGGCCGCGACCACGCAGATCAACAGGCACACCACGAACACCATCGCACGCGCGTACCAGGGGGCAACCTGCCGAGTACCGATGCTACCACCGCTGAAAGGTCCACGAGGACGCGTGGCACGGTCGGCACCCTTGAAGGCGAGGCTCAGGATCCAGGTGCCCAAGGCCCAGGCCAGCAGGTAGCGGACCACCGGAAAACCGTACCAGAGCATGCTCATCACGGTTTTCGGGTCTTCCTTCACATACTGGAAGACCAGCCCGTTGAGGCGCTGGTGGAATTCACGGTAGAAGTCCATCTCCATCAGGCCCAGGAACAGCGCGATGCTGGCGGTCACCGTCAGCCAGAGACGGAAGATCCCCCGCGCCGCCATGGCCCGGGCACTGAACAGCGCCAGCACCAGCGGAACGCTGAGGTAGACCACCAGGCGCAGGTCGAAACGCAAGCCATTGGCGAATGCTTCGAAAAAGGTCGCGGCCGGTGTGTCGAGGATCATTTCGCGGTTGTAGACGAGCAGCGCGAGGCGCAGCACGGAAAACATCACCATCATGACCAGGGCGCACAACAGTGTGTAGGCCAGATGCGATTTGACGGTCGGTTGCAGCAAGCGACTCGATGCTCGCTTCTGACTCAGGGCGTCCGGAATAGCCATTCGTTTTTAGGACCCATTGGAAGTTGAAGTTTCAAAAATACAGCTGCGCCCTGCCCTCTGTTGGCCAGTACTCGGCCCCGGGGTTCGCGCGGTGCGCAAATGTTGCACGATCAATCGCGGCATTGCCATTGATTACTGTTCGTCGATGGCCGCGCGGGGGGGGAATTGTCTTGGAGGCTTTGTGAAAATTTTGTGCAGCGAATATTAGGTAATACAATAAAGGCTTCTGTAGGAGCGAGCACGCTCGCGATGGACGTCAACGATTACGCGGGTTGTCTGCATGCCCGGGTTGTCCTGGCGTTTTTCGCGAGCATGCTCGCTCCTACAAGGAACAGGTGGCTCCCGCTTTTATTTTTCGGCCAGAGTCTTCAGGTTCTTCAAGGTATTGAACGGCGCATCCACCACAAACTTGTTGGCCACCATCGATGGCACGCTACCACCGGGCTCGGTATGCACCTGATAGGTCACTTCAACCTGATCGCCCTTGGGTACGAACTTCCAGAAACCATCGACCTTGGCGACCCGGACAAAGCCCTTTTCTTCAGGAAGGTATTTGGGCACGCCCTCGAGCTTGCGCGTCAGGCTGCCATCGGCGCCTGCGATCGTGGTGATATGCAGCACCGAATCTCGCGGTGTGACCGGCCATGGCGTATTGAACTGGGTGTAGGTCCAGTTCTGATCGCCTTCCTGCTTGAGCAACTTCTGGGTCTTGCACTCGTGAATCCAGGTGCAGGCACCGACCACGTCTTCCTGCAGGGCACGCAGCTTGGCCACGGTGGTCTTCATCAGGGTGACGCCCTGATAGGCCTTGTAGTCGGAGCCGGCCACTTCACTCAGGGAGATCTTGATGCCGTCTTCGTTCCTGGCGACTTTCCAGTCTTCGGCCTGGGCAACTGAAGTGGCCAGAACAGCCGTCAAACCACACAACACAGCGATACGATGCAGCGAACCCATAATCTTATTCCTTATTGTTGAAGTTCCGTTCTGTAAACACATCACGCGGCGGTCATCTGCTCCCACCAGCCAATCAACCGGATAGCTTCTTCGCTGCTGTTGCCACACACCTCAACGTCAGCCTCGAACGCCGAACACACTGCCGGGCGCTCGGGCTTACCGAAAATCTTGCACAGGTTTTCGGCAGACAGTTGCAGGCAACGTTCCCCGGCGGCTTTGCCATGGGGCATAC
This sequence comes from Pseudomonas sp. G5(2012), assembly GCF_000408945.1. Classification (NCBI taxonomy): domain Bacteria; kingdom Pseudomonadati; phylum Pseudomonadota; class Gammaproteobacteria; order Pseudomonadales; family Pseudomonadaceae; genus Pseudomonas; species Pseudomonas sp. G5(2012). The sequence continues at coordinate 61,470 of NZ_APIO01000096.1, read as the reverse complement.
CGGGAATCGGTGAACTGATGGAAGGGGCAATGCAGCAGGCGCCACAGCCCTCACGGCATTTCATGACGAAAAGCTCCTCGCGACGAGCAATGTATTAAAGGACGGGCACAGAGTAACCGCTAAAACAGTTGTTTTAAATTACCCTTACCTGGGTATTTACCTGCAAACGGGCGTGACCGGCCAGTCTCCGACCAACTGTCTGCTGGCAGGTCAGCCAAAGGCGGGATTTACCGCTTGAACTCGAATTCCAGGGCGGCGCCTTCGACTTCATGGCGCTCTTCGTTACGCATTTGCAACTGCATTTCGTTGTTGATCAGCCTGCCATTGAGCTGGAACTGGCTGCTTTTGTCGCCGAACATTTGCGGCAGCACCGGTTCACGCTTGGGCAATGGAACGGTACCGACCGGTTTCAGCTCCTCGACCATGTCCTTGGGCAGGCTCAAATCGAGGTTGGCTGAAGGTACCGGGGTTTTCACCACCGCACTGGCCGGTTTTGACTTGGCGGCATTCAGTGGGCGCTTTTTTACCGCGGTTGGCTTTTTGACCGGTGCGGTTTTTTTCGAGGTTGCCTTGGCATCGCTGGCGGCGGGCTTTGCCAGCACGGACTCAGCCTTGACGGACGCCGGCTGAACACTCACTAACAGGCAGATCAACAGCCAGACGGCAGGAAAAATCGGCTTCATGTACCCAACGATGCAAACGGCGAAAACGACAGAGGTGCCTATGCTCCCCTGTTGCGCGCTCCGTGACAAGCACGGACGGAGACCGCCTGGTCAAAAGCCCCCGGCCATCTCCTGGCAGAGCTGGGTGGCAAGCATGCCCAGGGTCATCAACGCACGTTCGGCTTCGCGGTTCCACGGGATGCCGCAGTTGAGCCGAATGCAGTGATTGAACTGCTCGGTGTTACTGAAAATCAGCCCCGGCGCGATACTGATGCCCTGCTGCAACGCTCGCACATGCAGCTCCTGGGTATTGACCCGCCCTGGCAGGCTCACCCACAAAATGAAACCGCCGGTTGGCCGGGTCATCTGCGTGCCTTCGGGGAAATACTGCTGCACCGCCAGTTGGAAAGCGCTGAGGTTCTTGCGGTACTCCTGGCGGATATAACGCAAATGGCGGTCGTAACCACCATTTTCCAGATAGGCGGCAATGCCCATCTGAGTGACGCTGCAGGCCGAATGGGTACTGAAGGTCTGCAAGCGCTGGATCTCCTGCTGGTACTTGCCGGCAATCATCCAGCCGATCCGCACCCCTGGCGACAGGGTCTTGGAGAAGCTCGAGCAATAAATCACCCGATCCAGCCGATCATAGGCCTTGAGCGATTTGGTGCGACCTTGCTCAAACATCAGCTCACCGTAGATATCGTCTTCGACTATCTGGATGTCAAAGTCCGACGCCAGGCGCAACAGCTGCTTCTGCCGCTCTTCAGGCATGGTGCCGCCCAACGGATTGCTCAAGCGCGTGGTCAGCACCAGCGCCTTGATCGACCATTGGTTGGCCGCCAATTGCAGCGCTTCAAGGCTCATGCCAGTGGACGGGTCGCTGGGGATTTCGATGACCTTGAGGCCCAGGAGATCGGCCAATTGCAACAAACCGTAGTAAGTCGGCGATTCGGCCGCGATCAGGTCACCGGGCCGGGTCAGCACCCGCAGGGACATCTGCAAGGCGTCGACGCAGCCGTGGGTGATCACCACCTCAGAAGGATCGACCACCACGCCGGCATCGCGCATGCGGATCGCCACCTGTCGACGCAAGGGCTCGAAACCGGGGCTGAACATGTAGCTGAAAGCCCGCGGGCTATGGAACCGGGTGACCTTGGCCAATTGCTGATGCAGGGCACGCACCGGCAAATAGTCGACGCTGGGCACCGCGGCACCCAGCGGGAAAACGCCTTCGCGGCGGGACTCGACCAACACTTGTTGAATGATGCTGCTGCGGGTCACCAGGCCTGGACGTTCGACACGGGCGATGTCCGGGGTCGGCGCAGTCAGCGCCGGGGTCTGGTGCACGTAATAACCGGACTGCGGCCGCGCGCGAATCAGCCCCTGGTCTTCAAGGTTGGCATACGCCTGCAACACCGTGGCATGGCTGACATTGAGCTGCGAACTCATCTTGCGCACCGAAGGCACGCGCTCTCCCGGTTGATAGACACCTCGGCGGATGTCTTCAGCCAGTTGCTGAGCAATACGTTGATAGAGCAAGAGGTTGGTCATGACGCAGCACTCGATTTCACGGGCATTTTATTCTTGTGTAAAACAATACCGGAACAGTTTAGAAGTGTACTGGGACAGTTGCCACAATAGTCGACAGTACAGTGCAGTGTCAGCAAAAACTGTACTGTTTTGTGCGCTAATCGGCAGGCGAAAAAAAACCCGGCGCTGTCTGCCAGGCCGGGCTTTGTAGGAACCGGCTTGCTGGCGATGGCAAAACCGCGGTGTTTCAGATGAATCGCAGTGATGGCATCGCCAGCAAGCCGGCTCCTACGGAGTGCGTGATTTCATTAGCGGGCAGCGCCGAGCTGGCCTTTTTCGTCGGAAAACACAATTTCCACCCGACGGTTCTGTGCCCGCCCCCGTTCGGAGGCGTTCGCGTCAACCGGATACTCGTCGCCATACCCTTCAACCAGGATGCGCTTGTCGTCGATGCCCAGGTCCATCAGCACATCCGCGACCGATTGGGCCCGGTCGCGGGACAGCTTGAGGTTTTCCTGCTTGCCGCCGGTACTGTCGGCGTAACCCTCGATGCGCACCACGCGCTTGGGGTTGAGTTGCAGGAACTGCACGATCTTCAGCACCACGCGGTTGGCCGAGTTTTTCAGCTCTGCTTCGCCGGTGTCGAACAGCACATCACCCAGGGTCATCACCAGGCCACGGTCGGTCTGGGTGGTGGCCAGGGCCAGGATCTGCTCTTCCAGCCATTTGCCCTGCTGCTGCACGCTGAGCAACTTGGATTCGCGCAAGGCCAGTTGCAGGCGCTGACGTTCCAGCTCGAGCTTGGCGGCGCGCTCTTCATTGAGCACCTGATTGGTGTGCTCCCGGGCGATCTCGCTGTAGCGCTGGCTCAGGTAAGCGTAATGCACCACATCCGAGCCGCTGCCCCAATAGGTGGACAAACGGTCGGCGCGGGCCAGGGACTCACCGGCGCGAATCACGTCCTTGGGGGCGATGCGCAGCACGTTGGAGTCTTCCTTGACCTTCTGGAAGTCGGCGCCTGCCTGTTGCAGCGCCGCTTCGCCTTGCTGGCCGGCGCAGCCGACAAGGCTGACGGTTCCTGCCAGGATCAAAGCGCCGAAAATGTTGGACTTGAGGCTCATTGGGCTGGTCCCAACTGCTTTTGCAGGCGGGCGATGCGGGTATTGAGCACGTTCAGCTGTTCTTCACTCTTGAGGGTCAGGACCCGGGCTTCGGCCAGGCGCGCGTCCAGCTCGGCCTGCTCGGCGCGCATCCGCGCATTCCTGAAAGACTGGTCAGCCATGCTGCCCTTGGCCCGGTTGTATTTGTCTTCGGCCAGTTTCATCTCCGGCACTTCATCGGCAGTGGCACCCACGGCACGGGCTTGCTCGACGGCCTGTGCGGTCAGGCGCATTTGTTCATTCGGCGCCGGATCGGCTGCACAACCCGCCAGAGCCAGAACGGCCAGGGCAGCGAAAAGAGGTCGAATACTCACTAAAAATCCCTACTGTTTTGGGGTACTGACAGGTTGCTTCTGCTGCGCATTCCAAAGCTCGATATTGCGTTGCAGCACGGCTTCCGTCAGTCCGGACGCGGGCAATTCTGTCATCTTTTTGGCCAACTGTCCGCGCAACCACGGATCGTTGCAGGCGGAGTTGTGGGAAAGCGCCAGAAACAGCCCGGGTTTGTCGACCGGCTGCACACGGGCGACCAGGTCATTGGCCATGCCCAGTGTCTGCGCCATGGCCATGCCGGAGTAGCGCCCTGCCAAGACAAACTCTACCTCCCCCAGGAGCAATTTCTGCAAGGCCTGGGTCAGGTTTGGCGTACGGGTGAGGGTCAATTGCTGCTCGGCGAAAGTGGCGAATTGCGAGGTCAATCGAGACTTTTCCGACAACGCCCCGGGATGACCGTGCAGGTCCTGGACGTCGTTGTAGACCAGCGACGAATCCTTGCGGGTCCACACCAGATAATCGTTTTCCAGCAACGGCGGATGGATGTAGTCCAGGGATTCCAGCTCGCCAACTGTCAACGGCGCGTCCGCCAGCATGTCCATGCGCCCGCTGCGCACTTCGTCCAGCGCCTGGGAGCGCTTGCCGGCGTAGAGCACCTGGACCTTGATGCCCAACTGCCCCGCTACCTGCTGCAACAAATCGGCACTGGCGCCAATCAAGTGCTTGGGATCCTGCGGGTCTTGCCACAGGTACGGTGGCGCATCCGGGCTGCCGGTGACCACCAGGCGTTCGCATTTGCCAGCGGCAATGGACAGTGCTGGCAATAGTGCCAGACCCAGAAAACTCCACGCGAGACGCAGATCCATAGCAGCACACTCCCGTTGAGACCGTTTATATCCCTGTAGGAGCGAGCCTGCTCCTACAGGTACAGAGGCAAAAAAAAGCCCGACCAAAGGGTCGGGCTCTTTATAAGTGAAGCAGCCGGATTAGACCAGCTTCTCCAACTCAGGGATGGCTTCGAACAGGTCCGCCACCAGGCCGTAATCGGCCACCTGGAAGATCGGCGCTTCTTCGTCCTTGTTGATCGCAACGATCACCTTGGAGTCTTTCATGCCGGCCAGGTGCTGGATCGCGCCGGAAATACCGACGGCGATGTACAGCTGTGGAGCAACGATCTTGCCGGTCTGACCGACCTGCATGTCGTTGGGTACGAAACCTGCGTCGACCGCAGCACGCGAAGCACCCACGGCTGCGCCCAGCTTGTCGGCCAGGGCGTACAGGTGCTTGAAGTTGTCGCCGTTCTGCATGCCGCGACCGCCGGAAACGACGATCTTGGCAGCGGTCAATTCCGGACGATCGGACTTGGCCAGCTCTTCGCCAACGAAGCTGGAGATGCCAGCGTCGTGGGCAGCGCCAACGGCCTCAACAGCTGCGGAACCGCCTTCAGCTGCAACCGGGTCGAAACCGGTGGCACGCACGGTGATCACTTTCACTGCAGCGTTCGATTGAACGGTAGCGATAGCGTTACCGGCGTAGATCGGACGCTTGAAGGTGTCAGCGCTTTCGACCGAGATGATCTCGGAGATCTGGTCAACGTCCAGTGCAGCGGCAACGCGCGGCAGGATGTTTTTGCCGTTGGAAGTAGCGGCAGCCAGGATGTGGCTGTAGCCCTTGCCCAACTCTGCAACCAGAGGCGCAACGTTTTCCGGCAACTGATGCGCGTAAGCGGCGTTGTCGGCCAGCAGCACTTTAGCCACGCCAGCGATTTTCGCAGCGGCTTCAGCCACGGCGCCAGCGCCCTGGCCGGCAACCAGCACGTGGATGTCACCGCCAATCTTGGCAGCGGCAGCAACGGTGTTCAGTGTGGCCGGGGCCACTACTTTGTTGTCGTGTTCAGCAATAACCAAGATAGTCATTTAGATTACCTTCGCTTCGTTTTTCAGTTTCTCGACCAGTTCAGCCACCGACTTGACCTTGATACCCGCGCTGCGTGCAGCAGGCGCTTCGACTTTCACGGTCTTGTTGGTGGAGGCGGTGGAAACGCCCAAAGCGTCCGGAGTCAGCGTCTCGAGAGGCTTCTTCTTGGCTTTCATGATGTTTGGCAGGGACGCGTAGCGCGGCTCGTTCAAACGCAGGTCGGTGGTGACGATGGCCGGCAGCTTCAGGGAAACTGTCTGCGCGCCGCCGTCGATTTCACGGGTAACAGCTACGCTATCGCCGCTGATTTCGACTTTGGAGGCGAACGTGCCCTGACCGTAACCGCTCAGTGCCGCCAGCATCTGGCCAGTCTGGTTGTTGTCGCTGTCGATGGCTTGTTTGCCAAGGATCACCAGCTGAGGCTGTTCCTTGTCGACAACAGCTTTCAACAGTTTGGCAACGGCCAGGGAAGTCAGGTCTTCGGCGGACTCGACGAGGATGGCGCGGTCGGCACCCAGAGCCAGCGCGGTGCGCAGTTGCTCTTGAGCGGTGGACGGGCCTACGGAGACGACGACGATTTCAGTCGCAACACCCTTCTCTTTCAGGCGTACGGCTTCTTCCACGGCGATCTCGCAGAACGGGTTCATCGACATCTTGACGTTGGCAAGGTCGACGCCGGAATTGTCCGCCTTGACGCGAACTTTCACGTTGTAATCCACAACGCGTTTGACAGCTACAAGAACCTTCATGGATTCCTCGTTACTCTCCGGTGAAAAGAAAGTCGCCTAGGCGAACCTGGCGGATAATGCTCATCGGGCGCAAGGGCACCTCCAAAAACGCCGGCAAAAGTGTCAAGTGACCATCGTTCATGATGCTGATGACCGTTTGTCAGCAGTGACTGACGAGTCATTCAATATCGTGACGTGTAGACTGCGCATCAAACCCGCGCGGCGCATCACCTTCTACTGCCATCGCCCTGTCTTTAGAGGTGCTCTTGAAACCAACAGTCAGCCTACGGCGAGCGCAAAACCGCCCGTATCTTGACCGGAACACCTATTCCGGTCAATACGCCAAAATGGCCGTTCATAAGGCGGGTGACTTTGATTTCTCTGGCTTTGAGCCATTTCAAACAAACGTTTGTATTGGACGCTGAGAGTGGTGTAGATATAATGCGCCACCAAAGAGAAAGGTGGTTAATCGATTGTCCTCTCCCGGCGTTGCGCAGGGATTCATGGATGCGACACCCAACCTCCATATTAGAAAAAAAACTGTTGAGCCTTGAGTAGGAGATAACCTGTGGAACGCGAATACATGGAATTCGACGTGGTCATCGTCGGTGCCGGCCCCGCTGGTCTTTCCGCTGCCTGCCGATTGAAGCAGAAGGCCGCCGAAGCCGGTAAGGAAATCAGCGTCTGCGTGGTCGAAAAAGGCTCCGAAGTCGGTGCTCACATCTTGTCCGGTGCGGTATTCGAACCCCGCGCCCTGAACGAACTGTTCCCGAACTGGAAAGAACTCGGCGCGCCGCTGAACACGCCGGTCACCCGCGATGACATCTTCGTGCTGAAAAACGCCGAAAGCGCGCAAAAAATTCCAGACTTCTTTGTGCCCAAGACCATGCACAACGAAGGCAACTACATCATTTCCCTGGGCAACCTGTGCCGCTGGCTGGCCCAGCAGGCCGAGAACCTGGGCGTGGAGATCTACCCAGGCTTCGCCGCCCAGGAAGCGCTGTTCGACGAGAATGGCGTGGTCCGCGGGATTATCACCGGCGATCTGGGCGTTGACCGCGAAGGCAACCCAAAAGAAGGCCTGTACACCCCAGGCATGGAACTGCGCGGCAAGTACACGCTGTTCGCCGAAGGTTGCCGCGGCCACATCGGCAAGCAACTGATCAAGCGCTTCAACCTCGCCAGCGATGCCGACGCCCAGCACTACGGCATCGGCCTGAAGGAAATCTGGGAAGTCGACCCGGCCAAGCACCAGCCAGGCCTGGTGGTGCACACCGCCGGTTGGCCGATGGACATCATGGGCACCGAGAACACCGGTGGCTCGTTCCTCTACCACCTGGAAAACAATCAGGTGGTCGTGGGCCTGATCGTCGACCTGTCGTACAGCAACACCTACCTGTCGCCGTTCGACGAGTTCCAGCGCCTCAAGCATCACCCGGTGCTCAAGCAGTACCTGGAAGGCGGCAAGCGCGTCAGCTACGGCGCCCGCGCCATCTGCAAGGGTGGCCTGAACTCGCTGCCGAAGATGGTCTTCAAGGGCGGCGCGCTGATCGGCTGCGACCTCGGCACCCTGAACTTCGCCAAGATCAAGGGCAGCCACACCGCGATGAAGTCCGGCATGCTGGCGGCTGACGCCGTGGCCGATCGCCTGTTCGCCGAGTCCGAAGGTGGCGATGAACTGACCAATTACGTCGAAAGCTTCAAGAACAGCTGGCTGTACGAAGAACTGTTCGCGAGCCGCAACTTCGGCCCGGCGATCCACAAGTTCGGCGCCATCGTCGGCGGTGGTTTCAACTGGCTGGACCAGAACATCTTCGGCGGCAAACTGCCGTTCACCCTGCACGACACCAAGCCGGATTACGCGTGCCTCAAACTGGCGGCCGACTGCAAGAAGATCGACTACCCGAAACCGGACGGCAAGATCAGCTTCGACAAACTGAGCTCGGTGTTCATTTCCGGGACCAACCATGAAGAAGAGCAACCTTGCCACCTGAAACTGGCCGACGCGAGCATCCCGATCAGCAAGAACTTGCCGCTTTACGACGAACCGGCCCAGCGTTACTGCCCGGCCGGCGTGTATGAAGTGGTGACCAAGGAAGACGGTGAGAAGCGCTTCCAGATCAACGCCCAGAACTGCGTTCACTGCAAGACCTGCGACATCAAGGACCCTGCACAGAACATCACCTGGGTGACACCGGAAGGTGCTGGCGGCCCGACTTACCCGAACATGTAAGCCGAACCACTGAACATCAAGGCTCCCGAATGGGGGCCTTTTTGTTGCCTGCAATTTAGGCAACACCATTAAACCAATGTGGGAGCGAGCCTGCTCGCGAAAGCAGTGTGTCAGTCGATACCCATATCGAATGATAAATCGCTTTCGCGAGCAGGCTCGCTCCCACAAGGATTACCGCATACCGTCAGATTTTGGCGCCCAGCTCCGCCGACAGCCGGGCCGTAACCCCTTTGATCAAAGGAATCAGCTCGGCCATTTTTTCCAGCGGCATGTACGGCACGGTACTGGCGATGCTGATGCCGGCGACGATGCGTTTGCTGGCATCGCGGATCGGTGCCGCCACGCAGCGGATCGACGGTTCGTTGTCTTCCAGGTCGAAGGCATAACCGCCGGCCACGTACTCGATCATGCGCTGCTGGAACTGTTCCCACGACTGTTCGGGGTGCTGCGGCCAGAACTGGTTTTTCCCACCCACCGGCAGGCTGATTTCGTACAAGCGCTGCCACTCTTGCGGCGAGTCATCGAGCATCAATGCCTTGCCGATTCCCGTACGTGCCAAGGGCATGCGATGGCCGACCCGCGAGCGCATCTCCGGACCGTTGCGCCCCGGGTTCTTGTGCAGGTACAGCACCTCATCGCCTTCGCGGATAGCCAGGTGAATGGTATCGCCGGTCAACGCCGACAGCTCATCCAGATATGACCCGGCCAGGGCCACCAGCGGCAACTCCTCACGCGCCTGAAAACCCAGTTCGATCAACTTGGGCCCCAACAGGTAACCGACCTGCGGCACCACCCGCAGATATCGCTCGTCCACCAGGCAACTGGCCAGGCGATGGGTGGTGCTGCGCGTGGTGCCGATCAACCGGGCGATTTCCTTGAGATCGCGGGCGCCACTGGCCACGGCCTGAACCACACCCAACCCGCGAAGCAGGGTCTGGGTGCCGGTCGGTGCGGCGTCCTTGGCGATTTTTGGGGCGTCTTCCTGCATATCCAGCCTTTACCGTTGAGCGAGTGAACGGGCGGCATTATGGTCGCCCGCGGGTCACGACTACAACTTGATACGCTCGACCTTGCCCACCAGCAAGATGTAGGAAAGTGCACCGATCAACGCCAGGACCGAGATATAGGTAATGGCCGGGGCAAAGGAATCACCGCTGGCAAGGAAGCCGATGACGATCGGCGTGGCGATGGCCGACAGGTTGCCGATGAAGTTGAATACCCCACCGGTCAGCCCAAGCAGTCGCGCGGGAGCCAGGGTCGACACCAGCGACCAGGTGATCGAAGCCAGGCCGTTGCCGAAAAACGCCAGCGCGAGGAAGGCAATTACCAGCGGCGTCGACTCAACGAAGTTGGCGCCAATGATCGAAGTGGAAATCAGCAGGCCACTGATGATCGGCAACTTGCGGGCGAAGCCCACGGAGTAACCACGACGAATCAGAAAGTCCGAGAAGAAACCGGAGCACAGCACGCCGACGAACGCCGCGAGAAACGGCAGCGATGCCAGCAGTCCGGACTTGATGAAATCCATGCCGCGGTATTTCACCAGGTAGGTCGGGAACCACGTCAGGAAAAACCACAGGGTCGAGTTGAGGCAGAATTGGCCGAGGTAAATGCCCCAAAGTTTGCGCTTGGTGAGGACAATCCCCAGGTCGGTCCAGCTGAATTTGGCTTTGACCCTGGCTTGTTCGGCCTGGATGTCCACCAGCCCGCCGCCTTCGCGGATCAAGTCGATTTCGGCGTCGTTGGCGCCTTTGAAATCCCGGGGCTCGCGATACACCGCGTACCAGATCACCGCCCAGAGAATGCCCACTGCGCCGGTGGCCACGAACACCATGTGCCAGCCGAATTCATGCTGCAGCCAGGCCAATACCGGCGTCAGGAAAGCCAGGCCGACGAACTGTCCAGACGTGTAGAAACCGATGGCCGTGGCACGCTCACGCTCCGGGAACCAGGTGGTAACCACGCGACTGTTGATCGGATAGGCCGGCGCTTCCAGGGCACCGACCGCCATGCGCAATACGAACAGGGCGATGAAGCTGCCCGCGAAACCGAGCATGACCGTGGCAATCGACCATAACAGGAGTGCAGCGGTATACAGAATGCGCGGCGGCACCCGGTCCACCAGCCAGCCACCGGGAATCTGCATGGCGGCGTAGGTCCAGCCGAAGGCCGAGAAGATCAGGCCGACGTGTATTGGATCGATGCCCAGGTCGCTGGTCAGCGCTGGCGCAGCGATCGACAGGTTGCTGCGGTCCAGGTAGTTGATCACCACGGTGATGAACAACAGGACCATGATGAAAAAACGCTTGCGGCTGGGCGCCGCCAACGACGCCTGCCCGGTGAGGGTTTGCGGTTGCATGGGGAGTGCCTCTTTTTATGTTTATTGAGGTCGTGATCGTTCCCACGCTCTGCGTGGGAATGCAGCCAGGGACGCTCTGCGTCCCAAAAGCGGACGCAGAGCGTCCAGTGAGGTATTCCCACGCAGAGCGTGGGAACAATCACCGCGCAGGCATTACCACTCGGCAAAACTGCCGTCGGCATGGCGCCAGATCGGGTTGCGCCAGCGGTGGCCGACGGCGGCGCGTTCGATCACATATTCTTCGTTGATCTCGATGCCCAGACCCGGGCCGTTCGGGATTTTCACGAAGCCTTGGTCGTAGTCGAACACCCGTGGATCCTTCACATAGTCGAGCAGGTCGTTGCTCTCGTTGTAATGGATGCCCAGGCTCTGCTCCTGGATGAACGCGTTGTAGCAGACAGCGTCCAGTTGCAGGCACGCCGCCAGGGCAATCGGACCCAGCGGGCAATGCAGCGCCAACGCCACGTCGTAGGCTTCGGCCATATTGGCGATCTTGCGGGTTTCGGTGATGCCGCCCGCATGTGAAGCATCCGGCTGGATGATGTCGACGTAGCCCTCGCTGAGCACGCGCTTGAAATCCCAGCGCGAGAACAGCCGCTCACCCAGGGCAATCGGCGTGCTGGTCAGCGGTGCCAGCTCCTTAAGCGCTTCGTAGTTTTCGCTGAGCACCGGTTCTTCGATGAACATCAGCTTGTACGGATCGAGTTCCTTCATCAGCACCTTGGCCATGGGCTTGTGCACCCGGCCATGGAAGTCGACGCCAATGCCGACGTTCGGCCCGACCGCATCACGCACGGCAGCGACGTTGGCCAGGGCCAGGTCGACTTTGTCGAAGGTATCGAGGAACTGCAGCTCTTCGGTGCCATTCATTTTCACTGCGGTGAAACCCCGACTGACCGCTTCTTTCGCCGCTCGCGCAGTGTCTGCCGGGCGGTCGCCGCCGATCCACGAATACACGCGGATCTTGTCCCGCACCTGTCCACCCAGCAGGTCACTGACCGACACACCCAGCGCCTTGCCCTTGATGTCCCACAACGCCTGGTCGATGCCGGCCAGGGCACTCATGTGGATGGCGCCGCCACGGTAAAAGCCACCGCGGTACAGCACGGTCCAGATGTCTTCGATATTGCGTGGGTCTTTGCCGATCAGGTAGTCGGACAATTCTTCAACGGCAGCCGCGACAGTGTGAGCGCGGCCTTCGACTACGGGCTCGCCCCAGCCGGTCACGCCTTCATCGGTCTCGACCTTGAGGAAGCACCAGCGTGGCGGAACGATGAAGGTGGTCAGTTTGGTGATTTTCATCTGTCGGTCTCTCTTGTTAGATCCAGCGCTCGCAGCGCCAAAAAAGTCTTAGCGAAGGGCTTTCCAGGCAGCCACGTAGGCCTTGGCATTGGCCGCCACTTGCTCAGGGGTCATGCCCGGCTTGAACAACCCGGACCCGAGGCCGAAGCCTTTGACGCCCGCGTCGATAAACACCTGCATGTTGTCCGGGGTAATGCCACCGACGGGCGCCAGGATCGTTCCCGCCGGCAGCACCGCGAGCCAGGCCTTGACGACCGCCGGGCCCATTTGCTCGGCCGGGAACATCTTCAGCACATCAGCGCCCTCGGCCAGTGCCGCGAAGGCCTCGGTCGGGGTGGCGACACCGGGCGACAGATAAAGGCCAGCCGCTTTCGCCGCGCGCAAAACCTTCGGATCGCTGTGGGGCATGACGATCACCTGGCCGCCGGCCGCTTTCACTTGCTCGACCTGTTGCGGCGTCAGCACCGTGCCCGCGCCAATCAGGCAATCGGCGGGCAACGTACTGCGCAGGATGCGAATGCTTTCATACGGCTCCGGGGAGTTGAGCGGCACTTCGATGACGCGAAATCCGGCTTCATACAGGACTTCGCCGATAGCAGCGGCTTCTTGCGGGCGCAGGCCACGCAGGATCGCGATCAGCCCGTTTTGCGCCAGTGCGTGTTTGAGCATGTCAGGACTCCAGTCAGGGTTAACGATGTGGCGTGGGCGAGATCAGGCCGGCAGCCAGTGCCAGCTGCCACAACCCGCGTTCGGTGGCCTGTTCGGCCAACGTCACCCGCGCAAAACCGCAGGCATCGAGTGCGCGGCTGTAGCGGCTGCACAGTTGGGAATTGCCAATCAGGATGATCGAAGGCAGGTGCACACTGTTGCGTCGACGCCGCTGCACGCAGGCCAGGGCCGACAGTTCATGGCCGATCAACAGGCCGGACAAGTAATCCGCTTGCGCCGTGGCGCTGAGCTCGCCGGTCAGGCCGAGGCTGCGGGCGCTGAACAAGGTCGACAAGGGGCCTATTTCGCCGTCTGTCGACAACGCCACCTGTACGCCGCGATCGAACGCCTCGCCATCGAATGACGCGCCGCGCTGCTGGGTACGCCCCAGAATGCTGTGTTCGCTGAGCACGGCGAAGACTTCACCGGTCATGAAGGTATCGAAATGCACGATGCAGCCGTCGGCCACTTCCACCCATTTCGAATGGCTGCCTGGCAGGCCGATCAGTAGATCGGTGCCCGCCTCGCCTGCGATGTTCTGCAGTACGCCGAGCACTTGGGTTTCTTCGCCGCGCATCACGTTCGGCAAGCGCGAACGCTGGATCACCCCCGGCACGATGTGTACATCGACACCGCGAAGACTGCGAACGGTTTGCAGGGAAGTGCCGAGATTGGCGACGTTCGCCGGCGTGTCGCGATAAGCCGCCTCGCGCCAGCCCTGGGCGCTGCCCACCATGCCGCAGGCGATCACTGGCAAGTCGGGCTGTTCGTCGAGCCAATCGCCACAGGCCTGGTCAAAAGCCAGTTCAAAACCATCGACGCACTCTCGGCCGTTGATCATTCGCGCAGCCTTGGGCAACTGCATGATCCCCGACGACAGCGAGCGCTGTTCGAGCACCTGGCCGCCCGCGGCAAGTTTGTAGGCACGTAATGAGGTTGTCCCCCAATCGAGCGCGATTAATTGCGCCTGCATCGCTTCACCTGTTCTGTTTTTGGCAGTGAGTGAGGCGGACTATAAACCTTGGTGCCGCAAAATCTCAATATATAAATATCAATCCCATATATTGAGACAAGACAAAAAAAGATCGCAGCCTTCGGCAGCTACAGAATCGGGTTTACACGCGATTCATGGCGCTGCCGAAGGCTGCGATCTTTTAAACGGTATCAATTACCCTCGGCAAAATCCCGCAAGACGGCCCCGTCCATGCGGTAGCGCACCCACTCTTCCTGCGGCTGCGCGCCTAGGGATTTGTAGAAGTCGATAGCCGGGGTGTTCCACTCCAGCACGCTCCATTCGAAGCGCCCACAGTCGTTGGCACAGGCGATTTTCGCCAGGTGACGCAACAAGGTTTTACCCGCACCGCCACCGCGCTGTTCAGGTGTGATGTACAAATCTTCGAGGTACAGGCAGTTGCTGCCCAGCCACGTGGAGTAGCTGAAAAAAAACACCGCAAAACCGATGGGCACACCCTCGCGCAGGCAGATCAGGCCATGGGCCGTCGCCCCTTCACTGAACAGGCTGCGTTCGATGTCGGCGACACTGGCGATGACTTCATGGCGAGCACGTTCGTAGTCGGCCAGTTCAGTGATGAACGCGAGGATTTGCGGCGCGTCACTGGGGGTTGCCGGGCGGATTTCGATCGTCATGGACGTGCCTTGTCAGAAGTTGAAAACGCCATACTAAGGCGCCGCGAGAATTGTGGCGAGGGAGCAGGCTCCCTCGACCCCCATGCACCTTACTCCGGTCCACGCTAACCCTGGCATCGCGAACCTGAGACCTAACATGAACGCCTTGCATGATAGATAGATGACCTGCGTATTTATCGGGTCAAGGAACCGCGACATGTCCACTGCCACACCCCCAGTCTCCAGCAAATTGTTCGGCCTCTTTTGCCTGGCCAGTTACCTGCTCTCGCTGTCCTACGGTTCGACCTTTTTGCTGTCGCTGCTGATCGGCTCGCGCGGCGGCAACGAACACGACGCCGGCAGTGTAATTTCGGCGGCGATGCTGAGCACCTTTGCTGCGGTGATTGCGTCCGGTCACTTGTCCGACCTGCTCGGTGCCGCACGTTCGGTCGCGCTGTTCGGCCTATTGCTGGTGGTGGCCAGCCTGGGCTTCGCCTTGACGCCGGGCTTGGGCCATCTCCTGCTGTTTTTCGGGCTATTGCTGGGGTTGGGTTGGGGGGTGTTCTACACCCTCGGGCCGATCATTGTCGCGAGCCTGGTCACTCCCGTGCAACGGGCCAAATACTTCGCACTGCTGTCGGGCAGCATGATGACCGGGATCGGCAGCGGGCCCTTGCTGGGTCGCGTCGCAAGCGCCCTCGGCTTCCCGGTGACAGCCGCGTTTTATCTCGCTGCACTGGCCAGCCTGATCGGGGTTTTGCTGTTCTGGCAGCTCGATCGGCATCTGAAAAATGCATCGCTGGAATCGACGGCGGTTTCGCGGATTTCCTGGCGTGCAACGGCCCAGGTGCTGTCCTCCAGAGCGGTGTTTCCAATCATCATGGTCGGCCTCGGCGGTTGCGTTTTCGGTGGCCTGTCGAGTTTCCAGACCAGCTACGCAGCGGCGCGCTCGCTCGACTATTCGCTGTTCTTCCTGGGCTTCATGGGCGCGGCGATCAGCAGCCGCATGCTGATCGCAGGTTTCGTGGTCAAGCGTGATCCGTTGCGCGCTTCCTGCCTGCTGTCAGGCCTGATGCTGGGCTCGATCCTGCTGTTCGGCTTCGTGGTCGATGATGGCTTGAGCTACGTGGTCGCGGCGGCCATGCTCGGGGTCGGCTACGGGCTGACTTACTCGGTGATCAATGGCCTCGCCGCCAATGAAGCGCCGACCGGGACCACTGCGCAATCCTTGCTTTTGTTCAGCCTGTCGTACTTCATCGGCGTGTTCGGCTTTCCGTTGCTCGCCGGGAAAATCATCGTCGAACAAGGCATGGCCAACCTGCTACTTACCGTCATCGCGATCGCCCTGCTCAATTGGCTGATCACCCTGGGCCGATTGATCTGGCGTCACGTCTGCTCAACCCAGGCGATGCAACGAGTCTAGACCGTTCGTCGCTGATCAGGCACCAATTCAAAACGGGGGCGGACCAACATCAGGTAAGGACTCTTAATCAATGGAGACACCGCGCCATGCTCCCGACCAGGTTGACCGCCCTCGCCCTCGCTGTCCTGATGTCCCCGCTTGTCATCGCTGCCACGACCGCGTCCGGCACCGGCCCGACCAACCCGGTCGAAACACCCAGAGTTCCCGCCCTCCAGAGCGCCCCCGTGATCAACATCAACGGCACGGGCGTCGACAGCAACTTGCCGCCGTCGACCGGCACCGATCCGCGGATCCAGGGCAACGATGCAGGCCGCCAGGGCGGCCTGAACCTGCCCGATACCAAGACGCCCGATAAAGCCAGCCCCGGCATAGGTTCTACCACCACCGAAAGCCCGGGCTCAATAGGTGGCGCAAGCCAGTAGCTCGCCACTCTACCGACTCATCACAACGAAGAGGTAACCATGAACGCCGATAAAAACCTGGAAAAAGAAGTCCTGACCCGCCTGCTGCACGCCCACCCCAGCGGTCTGGGCAAGGAGGTGCTGGACAATTACCGTGGGGAGAAAGTCGTGGCCAGTACCCTCGCTGCACTGCAGGAGCGTGGACTGATCCAGCACGGCAACGTGCAATGCAACGAAGCCGGCGAACACTCGCTGAACCTGCCGATCAAACTCAGCGCTGCCGGCGTTGAAGCGGCACGCAAGCTGGATGTTTGAACCCACCAAGAAGCCAGGAGAAATCCCATGCCTCGTGGAAGCAAAGACAAATACACCGCCGAGCAGAAACGCAAGGCTGAACATATCGAAGACAGTTACGAGCGCAAAGGCGTGTCTAAGGACGAAGCCGAAGCGCGTGCCTGGGCGACCGTGAACAAACAGTCCGGCGGTGGTGAGCGTGCCGGTGGTTCAGGGCGCAAGAAGCCGGCCCGCGCCAAAGCGCAAGATCGAGAGGAATCGTCGCGACGTGCGGTGCTCAGCCGTGAAGGTCATTCGCGCAACAGCAAGGCTTCGCGCGAGGTGCAGACCGTCGACAGCCTGATGAAAGAAGCCCGGGCGAAGAATATTCCGGGCCGGTCCAGCATGCGCAAGCAGGAGTTGATCGAGGCGTTGCGCAAGGCTGGCTGATATATGTTGAATTCCAGGGCCTCTTCGCGAACAAGCCCGCTCCCACATTTGATCGCGTTTCTTCAGGTAGAATCCGGTCGAAATGTGGTAGCGAGCCTGCTCGCGAAGGCGTTCCGACGAAAGCGGTAGATCAGGCGCCGATACTCTTGCGGATCAACTCATCCACCTCAGCAGCCCCAGGCGAAGTCGCCGGCCCCCACCGGGTCACCGACAGCGCCGCGGCCGCATTGGCCCGTTGCGCGGCATCAAGCGCAGACAACCCCTGCGCCAACCCCGCCACGAACACCCCGGCATGGGCATCGCCGGCGCCATTGCTGTCTACCGCCTGCACCTTGAAGCCTGGTACATGTCGACGTTCGCCCGGCTGCTGAATCCAGCATCCTTGCGGCCCGTCGCGAACGACCATGAGCACATCGCGCGGCAAATATTCGACCAGACGATCCAACGCCTGGTCGATTTTCGTCGCGCCTGTAATCTTCAACGCTTCGGCGCTGTTACTGGTCCACACGTCGATGCGCGCCAGCAACGCCTGCATCAGCGGCGCATCCGGGGAATCCACCAACGGCCCCGGATCGAACACCACATTGATCCCGTTCGGCAACGCCAGCACCCAATCCACCAGCGCCCGCGCCTTCCCCGCCTGCAGGAGGCTGTAGCCGCTGACATAGACATAATCGCCCGCCTCGACCGGCACGCTGCCCAGGTCTTGCGCAGTCAATTCGCCTTCGGCACCGATGTAGGAAACGAAACTGCGTTCGGCCGAGGCGTCGGTGATGGCGACGCATAACCCGGTATCGCGCTCGGCGCGCTCAGCAATGCCGATCCGGATGCCTTCGGCGTTCATTGCTTCACGCGCCAGGTCGCCGAATCGCCCGGTGCCGTGGCGACCGAGGTAGACCACCGAAAGACCATTGCGCTGGGCGGCTGCCATCACATTAAAACCGCCGCCAGCCTGGAAACTCGCGGACTGCGCCAATACATCGCCCCCCGCTTGCGGCAGTTTATCCACGGCCATCACCAGGTCGATGATGACCTGGCCGGTGTGCAGCAACTTAGGCATGAGCATTCTCGATCAACGCGGCCCGACGATCCTTCGCCCCGCCAAGTACCCGATAAATGCCACCGGCGACCACGAAGGTCACGATCCAGCCGAGACCGTTATGCCCCAGCCACGAGTCGGACAGGAAGCCTTTGAACCAGACGTTTTCTGCCGTGGTGCCGATGGTGGTGAAACTGAAACCGAGCACGATCGCCACCGCCCAGGCACCGAACGCGCGCCACTCGACGCCGCCGTGATACCAGTAGGCACTAAGCGGGCTGACGTCCAGCAGGTCCTTGGGGCTGTAATAGTGACGATGAATCAGATCGACCACGAAGATCCCTACCCATGCCGTGATCGGCACCGCCAACAGGGAAATGAAGGTGATGAACGGGCCGTAGAAACTGTCGGCGATCAACATGAAGTAAATCGAACCGGCGAAAATCGCCACGATGTCTACCACCACGGCGTAGACGCGCTTGACTTTAAGACCGAGGGTCAGCGTGGTCAGGCCGGCGGAGTACACCGACAGGTTGTTCGACAGCAGCAGGCCACCGAACGCGGTGATCAGGTAGGGCACGGCCATCCAGGTCGGCAGCATGTCGCGGATGGCGATGATCGGGTCGGCGGCCTGGGCCAGGTCGTTGTTGCCCACCGACAACAGGCCTCCGACGGTGATCAACAGCACCAGTGGAATGCCCGCGCCGAACGCCGCTGACGCCACCAGGCGCACGGCCTCCACGCTGCGGTGCTGGTAGCGCGACATGTCCGCGCCAGCGTTGGCCCAGCCGATCCCGGTGCCGGCCGCCATGGTGCCGATACCGATGATCATCGCGCTCATCGGTGCCGGTGTGGCGTTGAACACCGCGCTCCAGTCGATGGTGGCGCAAAGAAAGCCGCCGACCAGGATATTCAGTGCCCCGAACACGTAGGTCGCCCACTTCTGGATCACCAGCAATGTGGCGTGACCGAGGCCGGAAACCGACAAGGTCAGCAGCACGAAAATCGCGATGAACACAAGGGTCAGCAGTGGCGCGCTTTTGGCCTCTACCGGCGAACCAAAAAGGATCGAGCACAGCGACAGCAGAACGAACGCGGCAGTGGTGGTATTGACGGTTTCCCAGCCCAGGCGCGACATCAGCGATACCAGGGTCGGGCCGATATTGCCGCGCACGCCGAAGATGGCGCGGGACAGGGTCAGGCTTGGCGCGCGGCCACGACGACCGGCGATGGATATGATCCCGACCACCGCGAAGGAACCGGCGGCACCGAGGATCGCGACGATGACTGCCTGCCAGATCGCCAACCCGCGAAACGCCACGAGGGTCGCGCCCAGCGGCAGGCCGAGAATGGAAATGTTGGCAGCGAACCAGACCCAGAACAGCTGCAGCGGATAACCATTGCACTCGGCCTCCGGCACCGGTTCGATGCCGCGGGTTTCCAGTTGCCCGGCGTTCGATGAACTCATGAAAAATGCTCCTGTTGCCATTTTTGTGGTTGTGGGCAATTCAGATATTGGGTGGCCCGCGACAATCCCCTGTAGGAGCTGCCGCAGGCTGCGATCTTTTGACCTTGATTTTCAGCGACCTCAAGGCCGCCAAGATCAAAAGATCGCAGCCTGCGGCAGCTCCTACAGGGGCTCCTCAGCGCAGGGTGAGGAGTCCTTTGACGAGGGGTTCAAGTTCCAGATCATTGACCGCCTTGACCTTCTCGATCATCACCACCGGCCAACTCTCCAACCCAAGGCAAGCCCCGAGCATCGCCCCCAGAATCGCCGCGATGGTGTCGGTGTCGCCACCCAGGCTGGCGGCCATGCACAGTGCATCAAAGGCATTCATTTCACCTATGGCCACTTGCTGGGCCAGGGCAAACGACACCACCACCGACTCCTGGGAAGCCACCGAGGTGCCGATCACGTCGTACAGCACATCGGCGAGCAACGCCTTGTCACTGTCGACGCTGATGCTGCGCGCCCAACTGATGCGCGAAGCGATTCGTCCGCCGGCTACCCAGTGACCATGGCCTTCGGCTTGCTGGGCGATTTGCTGGCCGAGGTTCAGCGCCTCGCCCAGGTCCATGCCGTTGATGCCGGCGGAAACCACCGCCGCCACCGCCGCTGCGCTGGAAATGCCCAGCGTGGTGTTGTGGGTGACCTGGCAGGCCTGCACCACGGCATCGATGAAGCGCTCGGCTTTGGACACATCCGCGGCAATCCCGACCGGCGTGATCCGCATCGCCGCGCCATTGGTAGTGCCGTACCGACCGGCTTCTTCGGGCGAGTGGCCGGCGAGGATCATTTCGATCGCGCGCTTGGTCGAAGGGCCGAGCAAGTCCTGCGAGCCCTTGGCCTGCATCACGGCTTCCCATTCGATCAAGCGCTGTGCGAGTACCGCGGGTTGGATGTTGCCTTGACCTTCGACCAACAATTGACCGACCAGAATGGCTTGTTCGGTGTCGTCGGTGATCGAGCCCTTGGGCATATTGGCGGCGATCGGCTGATCGGGACCGGCATCTTCAAGGCCGGTGATCTCGCCAAAGCGCGCCCGAATCTGGCTGCGGCTAAGGGATTGGGTCGGCATGCCAAGCGCATCGCCCAGGGCCAGGCCGTAGAACGCGCCTAGCGCACGATTGAGCGCAGTCATTTCGATGGTCCGAATTGCAGGTGCAGGCGAAAATGCACAGGATCGAGCAGGCTTTCCACCTGTTCCATGAAACGGTTTTTCCGGTCATAGGTGGTGCGCAAGGCCTTGAGGAAAACCGTGCCGACCGGCCGCCCCAACAGTTCGGCATCGGTGGCGTTCAACGGCTCGGCGCCGATCCATTGATCACCGCGCTCGCCGATATAGCCATAGGCGGCCAACGTGATGGTCAGCGAGTTATCGATCAAGCCAACCCGCGGCAGGCTTTCCAGGCCGCCGGTAGCAGGCATCAATGAGCGTTCAAGGGAGACCAGCGTGCCATCGTTGGAGCGGCGGCGACGGTCCAGGGTGATGAACTGGTCAGTGCCGAAACGCGGTAGCAGGTCGGGACGGCTCACGGCTTCCAGCCGCAACACTTCGGTATTGACCAGTGCGCCGCTGTCGGCAAGGGCCTGCGCCCAGCCGCTGCGCTGATCCAGTACCACCCCGTCGAAGGTGACGATTGAACCGACCCCGCTTTGCGTCGCAATGTAGTTGCGCCGTTTCAACTCGGCTAGCGCTTCACGCAAGGTTCCTCGGCTGACTTTGAATTCTTGAGCCAACTGATGCTCGCCCGGCAGATGAAAACCGTCCTCCATGAGGCCGCTTTCGATGCGCCGGATGAGTTCGTCGACCACCCGTTGTTTCTTGTCGAATCGTACCTGTCTAATCATGTACAAATTGATACCCGAAACGAGTTGCGACGGGCAAGGAATATTTACGGGAGATGACAGAAGGGAGTGCGGCTTGATCGTTCCCACGCTCTGCGTGGGAATGCAGCCCGGGACGCTCTGCGTCCCTTTCGAGAGCTGGAACGCGGAGCGTCCCTTGAGGCATTCCCACGCGGAGCGTGGGAATGATCAGTTGTGGGGTTAACGCTGCTTGAGGCGGTCGATGACGACGGCCAGCAGTAGGATCGAACCGCGAATCACATACTGATAGAAGGTATCGATGTTCTTCAGGTTCATCGCGTTCTCGATGATCGCCAGGATCAACACCCCGGCAATCACATGCCGGATCATGCCGATCCCGCCACTGAGCGACACGCCGCCGAGCACGCAGGCCGAGATCACCGTCAGCTCGAAACCCTGGCCAATCATCGGCTGGCCCGAGGTCATGCGCGATGCCAGGATCACCCCGGCCAGTGCACCGATCAGGCCGTGCACGGCGAAGATGATGATCTTGGTCCGGTCAACGTTGACCCCCGCCAGCAGCGCCGCTTCCTGGTTGCCGCCGATGGCCATGGTGTTGCGCCCGTAGGTGGTGTAGTTGAGTAACCAGCCAAAGAACAGGAAGCAGACGATGGTGATCAGGATCGGCACCGGAACGCCGAACAACTGGCCGTTGCCGAACACGAAGAACGACTCCTGGGACACCCCCACCGCCTTGCCATTGGCAAAGATGTAGGCCAGGCCGCGCACGATCTGCATGGTCGCCAGCGTGGTGATCAGCGCATTGACTCGCAGCTTGGCAATCACGATGCCGTTGATCAGGCCGACGATCAGCCCCATCGCCAGCGCCGCGCTGACACCGAGAAAGACGCTGTCGGTGTCGCGCATCACCACGGCGGCAACCACCCCGGCGCAGGCGATCACCGACCCCACCGACAAGTCGAAATGCCCGGACGCCAGGCAGTACAACATGGTGCATGCCGCGATCCCGGTGGTGGAAATCGCCAGGCCCAGGCCGCGCATGTTCAATGGCGAGAGGAAGTTGTCGATCAGCAAGGTGCAGAGCACGAAGATACCGACGGCCGCCAGCAGCATCACCCAGTCATCGAGAAAG
Source organism: Pseudomonas sp. G5(2012) (assembly GCF_000408945.1). Lineage (NCBI taxonomy): Bacteria > Pseudomonadati > Pseudomonadota > Gammaproteobacteria > Pseudomonadales > Pseudomonadaceae > Pseudomonas > Pseudomonas sp. G5(2012). Next base: position 38,923 of record NZ_APIO01000096.1, on the reverse strand, counting down.
CGCCGCAGGTCCAGGGGTTTGCGTGCAGTCGGCAGGGTTTCGTTTTGGGTTGTCATCATAGTCACCTCTCAGTTCGCCACGCCGTCAGCGCGTTGGCGCGGCAAAGCCAGTTGCAGCAGGTTGGATTCATTGGCCTGTTCGCGGCTCAGTTCGCCGCGCAGTGCGCCTTCGCACAACACCAGGATGCGGTCGGAAATGCCCATCACTTCCATCAGGTCGCTGGACACCACGATCACCGCAATGCCGCTGGCGGCCAGGTTATGGATGATCTGGTAGATTTCGGCCTTGGCGCCGATGTCGATGCCACGGGTGGGCTCGTCGAGCAGCAGGACTTTCATTGGCATCGACAGCCAGCGACCGAGAATGGCCTTCTGCTGGTTGCCACCGGACAGGAACTTGATCTGTTGCCCGGCGTGTGGCGTTTTTACCTTCAGCGCCTTGATCTGCTTGTCGGCGTTGCCCTTCTCCCACAGGCCACGCAACAGGCAACCAAAGGTTGAATGCGCACCACGGGCGCTGATGTTGATGTTCTCGGCGACGCTTGCCAGCGGCAGGATGCCCTCCTTCTTGCGGTCTTCGGGACAGAGCAGGATCCCGGCCGCAATCGCATCCCGGGGCGAGCGCAGTTTCAGTTCATGGCCGCGCAGTTCAAGACGGCCGGCGCTGTTGCGTTCCAGCCCGCTAAGCAGGCGAAACAATTCCGTGCGCCCCGCGCCGACCAGGCCGAACAAGCCAAGGATCTCGCCCTTGTGCGCATCGAAACTCACCGGTTCGCGCAGGCCTGGCCCGAGCAGGCGGTCGACCTTCAACGCCACCGCGCCGCGCTGGCGCGGGCGGTAATCGTAGATGTCCTGAATGTCCCGACCGACCATGCAGGTGACCAACTGATCATGGGTCAACTCGCTCATGTCTTCGAAGGTGCGCACGTAACGGCCGTCCTTGAACACCGTCACCGCGTTGCAGATGCGGAACACTTCCTCCATGCGATGGGAGACGTAGAGCACCACTTTGCCTTCATCGCGCAGCCGACCGATGATCGCCATCAAGCGGTCGATCTCCCGCGCCGAAAGACTGCTGGTGGGCTCGTCGAAAGCAATGACATGCGCGCCACGGGACAAGGCCTTGGCGATCTCGACCAGCTGCCGCTGACCGAGCGACAGGCGCCCGACTTTCTCCTGCGGGTCGATTTCGTCGGCCAGCCCCCTGAGACAGGCCAGGGCTTGCTGGCGCAAAGTTGCGCGATTGATCAAACCGAAACTGGCCGGCAAGTGACCGAGAAACAGATTTTCCGCCACGGTCATTTCCGGCACCAGGTGCAGTTCCTGATGAATCACCGCGACCCCGCTGCCAATGCTGTCGGCCGTGGACTTGAACGCCATCGTCTGGCCGCCTATCTGCAGGTCGCCACTGCTCGGGGTGTAGGCGCCGCCGAGGATTTTCAGCAGGGTCGACTTGCCGGCACCGTTCTCGCCCATCAAGGCATGAACCTGCCCCGGATGGGCGACGAAGTTAATGTTGTCCAGCGCCTTCACACCGGGAAAGGTTTTGCCGATCCCGTTGAAGCGCAAGCTGCCACTGCCACTCAAAGAGCTGCCGGTGTGTTGTTGTACTTGTGTTTGCGCCATAACCACCTCATCGCACAGATCAGGCAACCCCGTTGCCAGGGTCACCGATGAAATCAACCGGCCCTCAGTTCCACAGGCCGATCTTTTCCAGTTCCTGCTTGAAGTTGTCTCGCGTGATCAGTGTCACGTCGTCCATGGCGGTGTATTTCGCCGGTTCTTTGCCGCTGGTGACCCACTCGTACATCATGCTGGCGGTGTTGTAGCCCTCGATGTGCGGGCTTGGCAGCATCGACCCGTAGAAGCCGCTGTCGGGTTTCTTAAGCTCGCCAATGGCGTCGGTGCCGTTGATGCCGATGCCGATCACGTTCGCCGCGGCAAAGCCGGCGGCTTCCGTGGCACGCACGCCGCCCAGCACGGTGTTGTCGTTCATGCCGCCGATGATCAGGTTCTTCGCCGCGCTCGGTAGCTTCACCAGTGCCGAGTTGGTGGCGTCCATGCTGCCCGGTACGTCGAGGGTTTTCAGGGCCGTGAACAGGATGTGGTCTTTGGGCATGCCGGCATCTTCCAGCGCCTTGACCGAGCCGTCGGTGCGTTTCTTGCCGGTGTCGAGTTCGTTGAAGGTGTTGATCACCGCATAGGTGTCTTTCCACTCCCAGCCGCGCTTCTTCGCCTCGGTGGCCATGGCGCTGCCCTGCTTCTGGCCGACTTCAAAGGCGGCCATGCCCAGGTAAGGGACGTCCTCCATGAACTTGCCGCTGGCATCGACGAAGCGGTCATCCACGGCGATCACTTTCAAGCCATTGAGCTTGGCCTTGGCCATGATTGCAGGGCCCAGGGACACGTCCGGCGGGCAGATCACGAAACCCTTGGCACCGTTGGCCGCCAGGCTGTCGATGGCCGACAGGGTTTTCTCACCGTCAGGCACGGCGATCTTGATCAGGGTGAAGCCCTTTTCCTTGCCAGCCTTTTCAGCGAAGGCCCATTCGGTCTGGAACCAGGGCTCCTCCGCTTGCTTGACCAGGAATCCGATTTTCACTTCCTCAGCCGCCAGCAGCGTGCTGCTCAGGCTGAACGCGCTGACCGCCACGGCGGCGCAGCATAGGGAACGGATGGCATGACGACGATTCATAAGCTGACTCCTTGTTGTTTTTGTTGAGCGTAGTGCCAATAGTCATATCGTATGATGATTGAATTTCAGGCGCAGTTTTGCACCTGAGACCCGGATGACCTAGTCGTGGTACATCACTGAGCGCCCGCCATCGATGGTGATGCACGAAGCGTTGATGAACGGTGCTTCATCACTGGCCAGGAACACCGCGGTCATGGCCACCTCGATTGGCTGGCCGATGCGCCGCGGCGGGTGCAGGTCGAAGGCGCGCTGACGTTCGGCATGGGGGTCGGCAAAGCCGTTCCAGTAGTCGACGTTCAATTGGGTTTCGATGTAGCCCGGCGCGATGGCGTTGACGCGAATGCCCTTGGGTGCGTATTCGATACCCAGGGCGCGGGTCAGGCCGAGCAGGCCGTGCTTGGCTACCGGATAAGGGAAGCAGCCTGGAATGATGTGGGTGGAATGGGTGGAAGCGATGTTGATGATGCTGCCGATGCCTTGCTCGATCATCTGCGGCAATACAGCCTTGCAACCGTACCAGGCACCGTCCAGGTCAATGGCGAAGCAGCGACGCCAGTCTTCCTCGGTCATTTCCAACGGATCTCGGAACACGTTGACCCCGGCGCAGTTGACCAGCACGTCGATCCGCCCGTGAAGCTCAACCGCCAGCCTGGCCATCGCCTGCAAGTCCTGCTGCTGGGAAACGTCGGCCTTGATCGCCACTACGTCAGCCCCTTTGCCCCGCCACTGTGCCGCGACGTTTTCGACTTTTTCGGCCTGGATATCGCTGATGACCAGCTTGGCCTGCTGGGAAGCGAAGGTCGCTACGATCGCCTCACCGATGCCCTGGGCGGCGCCGGTCAACAGTACGACTTTGTTTTTCAGGCGCTCGCCCTTGGGTGGCTCGGGCACCGGTGGTAACGAAAGAGGTTCAGCCATGGATCAGGACTCCTGTTCGAAAGCACGACGAAAACCGGACGTCAGGTCCGGTCAAAAGGGCGTTGAGGAAGCAACAGGCAGGCGCGAAACGTTTCAGCATCGGGGTGCTTTGAAACGCGGACTCCACGAGGGAGTGCGGGGGAATATCGCTGCATCACTTCACCTGTTTTGTTTTTGTAAGTGTGAATGCGTGTAACTGATGGCGCCGACTATAAACCCGACGCGCAGGAAATCTCAATATATATATTCGCATCCCATATTTAGGGATTTAACCTGAAAATCGGCTACAGGACTTTCCTGCAACGTCGACGCGAATCGCCAGCACTGCCCCATCCAGCGGATGCCCAAGGGGGCTCGCGGCGCTGGTGATGTACAGGGTTTTCAAGTCCGCATCGCCAAATACGCAACTGGTCGGACGGCTGACGGGCAGTTCGATTACCCGATCGACCTGCCCGTCAGGTGTCAGCCTGAGCAGGCAACTGCCGTCCCATCGGGCATTCCAGACAAAACCCTCGGCGTCCATTGCCGAGCCGTCCGGGCCGCCGAGTGGATGAGGACCGAACCAGGCCTGTGCCGGGTCAAGATGGCCATCGGCACGAATAAAGTATCTGCACAACGTGCCGTCGAGACTGTCACCGAAATAGACGGTAGTGGCGTCGTCGCTCCACAACAATGTATTGGGGATACCCAGTCCACGCAGCAGTGGCGTGACCCGCGCATCGCTATCGATTCGGAACAGGCAACCGCAACGCCGTTCGACGGGCAGGTCTTCGCCCTGCTCGCCGATGTTGTTCTGCATGGTGCCAAGCCACAGCCTGCCCTGGGCATCGCAGCGGGCTTCGTTCGCGCGGTTACCAGGCTGCGGATCCGCGACGCAAAACAAGCTCAGTCGCGGTTCCAACCCCGGGGAATCAAGGTCAAGCCGATACACGCCGCTGCTCAAGGTCACCAGCGCATCACCGCTCGCACAGGGGATGAACGCCGACACATGCTCCGGCATCTGCCAGATCTGCACGTTGGCGCCGATCAACCGCAGCGCCTGTTTGCCGGCAATGTCCACCCAGTAAAGCGCCTGGGTCGGCGCATCCCAGAACGGACCTTCGCCGAGTTGCGCCCGGTGCTCGGTAACCGCAGTCAACGTCATGAAACCTCCTGCTTTTTTATTGTTTTTCGGTAGGAGCCGGCTGGCTGGCGATAGCGTCCTTCAAGAGCCGCATCGCCAGCAAGCCAGCTTCTACAGGTTGTCAGCCGGCTTTTTTTCCGGCCATGACCTGCGGGTAATAGCGCTTGATCGCCAGGTCGGCGTTATCGATCAGGGTCATGCAGGCCCACACACCCCGCGCGGTGTCCCGGGCGGCGATGGCGTCGGCCAGGTCTTTATGAATGGGCAAGGTGCGGCGCAGCTCGTCGGGGTTGGCGGCGGACACTTCGAAACACACTGCCAACAGCGCGCCCAGGGCCGGGACCATTTGCTCGATGAATTGATTGTGGCTGGCAGCGAGAATGCACTCGTGGAAGAGCTGGTCGGCGCGGTTGTAATCGACTCCGCTGTCCACCGCTCGCGCCAATGCGTTGTAGGCTCGTAAAATGGCATCGAGCTGTTCGGCGGTCGCACGCTCGCAAGCCCAGCGCACGGCCATCGGTTCGATGGTGCGGCGCAAGTCGAGCAAGTCATCGACGAAGTTTTCCGGCAAGCCGCTGCGTGACAGCCAACCTACGACCTGTGGATCGAAGAGGTTCCAGCGCCGTACCGGCAACACCCGCGTACCGACTTTCGGCCCGACTTCGAGCATGCCCTTGGCAACCAGGGTCTTGATGGCTTCGCGGATAACGGTGCGACTGACACCCAGTTGTTCGCCGAGGTCAGCTTCGACCTTGAGCGTCTCCCCCGGCTTGACGTGCCGGGCAGCGATCCAGCAGCCCAGCCAATCGACCGTCGAGGCGTGAAAACTGCTGGACATGGACACCTCAAAACCGTTTGTGATGGGTGTCCACGCTAATCATCATATGATTGGCTGTCAAATTGATTTTGTGAGGAACTGCCGAAATTCATTGTGGGGGTAGTGTCAGGGCTCGAGGCCGATGGGGAAGAACTCTCCACCGCTCCACACGCCCAGCCAACGCTGCCCGTCGATCTCCCGCGGCACCGCCAGCTCTACCAATTGGTAGAACACATTGCGATGGATCAGTGCTTCGAGATTGGTGCGCACATGCACGTAAGGCGCCGGCTCTTGAGTGACCGGGTCGATGACCACGCGAATCGGGTGATCGGGACCGGCCTCGGTGGTTTCGTCGACATTGGTGGTGTAGCGCAACACTTGCGCCTCGCCCTCGCCTTCCACGTCCACCGCAATCGCCACGAAGGGCGCATCGTCGACCTTGATCCCGACCTTCTCGACCGGAGTGATGAGGAAGTAATCATCACCGTCGCGGCGAATGATGGTGGAGAACAGCTTGACCATCGGCTTGCGTCCGATCGGCGTGCCCAGGTAATACCAGGTGCCGTCGCGGGCGATGCGCATGTCGATGTCGCCGCAAAAATCGGGGTTCCACAAGTGGACCGGTGGCAAGCCTTGGGTCTTGGGGATTTGCCCCAGCAGGTCATTGGCTTTTTGCGGGCCACTCATGGTGCTCTCCTTGAAATTACTGGTCGCTGAGCCCCAACAGGCTACGCGCGTACTGCTGCAGCGGCGGGCCCATCAGGTCTTCGGGTTTTTCGTCGTGGAATGTCAGTAGACCGCCACGACTGTTGATACGTGCAGTATCAATCAAATACTGGGTGCTGGTCTCGATCAACATGATCTGAATCACGCCGGTATCGATACCAAGGCGATCCACGGCCTCCTGATCCAGCCATTCATCCGAGTTGCCAATGCGGTCATCGGACTTGGCGAAACGGGTATAGAGCAGGTAATGGGCACCGACGGCACGGGCTTCGCCCATGGCCTGGTCAAGGCCTTGCGGTGTGCGGGCGCGGCGGACCATCGGGAAATACTCGACGAAACCATCGAAGGCGACTTCGGCGATCACATTGGGGCGCGGGTAGACGGCACTGCCCGGCGGCATAAAGGCGCCCTGGGCAATGTAGACGAACGAGTCTGGCTGGATACGCAGGTTATTCACCCGGCGGCTGTCGCTGTGGTCCAGCAGGCCGGCATCACTCATGTGGTAGCGAGTCCCTTCGGCCATCTCGCTGACATTCATGCAGCCACCGAGCGCCATAATGGCCAGCAGCAAAACCAGGCTACGCATCCTATCCTCCAGGGGCCGGTGACGGAAAACCGGCGAATGGCCGTAGGATGCAGCTTTTGCGCCAGCTCAAGTGCGTCGCCGCTTGATAAATCGCATTCGCGAGCAGGCTCGCTCCCACAAGGGTTGGCGCCATACCTGTGGGAGCGAGCCTGCTCGCGAAGAGACCGACTCAGCCGCCGATAATCTTCATGACGGTAGCACCACCGGAAAACGCCACTTCCTGCTTGTCGCCCAACGCCTTGACCAACAACCGCTGTAACGCCGGAAGCGCCTGATGACGCGGCTTGTCCAGCAGATCGCCAACATAGTGGCGATTGCTTGACGACAAACAGCCATGCAGCCAGCCCGTGGACGACAGGCGCAACCGCGAGCAGGTGCGGCAGAACGGCACGCTTTCATTGGCGATCACGCCGAAATGCCCCAGCCCCGGAATTTCATAACGCACAGCGGTGGCATCGACAGGCGCATCGGCCTGGAGATATTCATAGCGCTCGCCGATCAGGCCCAGCAGCTGTTGCAGGCTGACAAACTGCTGCAGGAAGGCATTGGAGTCGCTGGCCAGGTGGCCCATGCGCATCAACTCGATGAAGCGCAGTTCATAACCGCGTTCCAGGCAGTAATCGAGCAGCGGCATCACCTGATCGAGGTTCTGGCCGCGCAGCGGCACCATGTTGACCTTGACCTTCATGCCCGCTGCACGGGCCTGGTCCATGCCATCAAGCACCGTCGCCAGATCACCGCCACGGGCAATGCCGCGAAACGCAGAAGCGTCGAGGGTATCGAGGGAAACGTTGATGCGTCGAATGCCGGCATCCACCAGGATCGGCAGCTTCTTCGCCAGTAGCTGGCCGTTGGTGGTCAGGCTGATGTCCTGCAGCCCCATCTGGCCGACGGCCGCCATGAAGGCTTCGAGTTTCGGACTGACCAGCGGTTCGCCACCGGTGATGCGCAAGCGCTCGATACCCGCCGCTTCGATCAGGTACGCGACGCCACGCGCCATGGCTTCGGCCGACAATTCATCCTGCGCAGCCACCAGCCGCTTGCCGTTGGGCACGCAGTAGGTACAAGCGTAATTGCAGGCTGAGGTCAGGCTGACTCGCAAATTGCGAAAACGCCTGCCTTGTCGGTCAACGATCATGATCACTCCGGCGCAAGAATATTCGGGCTTGCTAAAACTTGACTCACAAATCAAGTTTTAGCAAGCCCTCTGCCTGAGTATATTCCTGCGCTGCTGCGCCATGTAGCGAAATAACGAGCAATAAGGTGGCTGAATGGCTCAGCTGCTCGGGGTATCGCTGTCCCGCTTGCGCTTGTTGCCCATGCGCACGCCGATGTCCATCAGGAACTGGAAGAAGCCTTCCTGGTCTTCCAGCACATTGCTCCAGAACGGCGAGTGGTAGAGCGCCACGGCTCCGTGCACCAGCGCCCAGGACGCGCAGTAATGGAAATAAGGTGGCACGTCTTCAAGCTTGCCTTCGCTGATCCGGCCCTTGATAAGCAAGGTCAAGCGTTCGAAGTTCGAGGCGCGGATCTTGTGCAGCTCCTCGACCATCTCCGGCACCTGGTTGCCCTTGACGACCTTTTCTTCCAGGCGGTCAAACAACCGGTACCGCTGCGGGTCGCGCATGCGGAATTCAAAATAGGCGCGGGACAGGGCCTCCTTGTCCTTGTCGACATCGGCCGAATGCAACAGCTCGTTCAAATCGCGCTCATAGTCGAGCATCAGGCGCAGATAGATTTCGGCCTTGGACTTGAAGTGCTTGTAGATCGTGCCTTTGCCGATACCGACAGCATCAGCAATCATCTCGACGGTGACACTGTCTTCACCCTGGTCGAGGAACAGCTTGAGCGCGGTATCGAGAATTTCTTGCTCGCGGCGACGAAACTCACGGACCTTACGAGGTTCTTTATGCATAAGAAAAGGTCTGTAGGGGTCAAAATTCGAAGCCGCGTATTATGCCTAAATTGCGCAAAAATGCACGGATCATCCGACCATATCTGTGTTTCTTGATGATTTCTCGCAACATCGTCTGTTGATGAGAACTCTTCTGAAGCGCCCGTATTCCAAATATGTTTAAAAACCACGGCCTACAAACTGGACGGTGCGAAATACTGATCAATACTTGAACTGTCGGCGGGGCATCTCCCCCAAGTGTCACGCCGATATTGGTACCAACGGACCGCGTGCCATTGTTTTACTCCTAATGGTCTTAACCCGGATTCACCCCCCAGAACCCGGGTTTTTTTTGCCTGCGATTTAGCCTTTTACATGCGCCAACGGAAACAACCGCTTGAAGTTCTCAGTGGTCTGCTCGGCAAATCGCTCGTAGGGCTCACCCCGCAACATTGCCAGAAATTCCGCTACTTCGCGCACGTACTGCGGCAGGTTCGGCTTGCCACGGTAAGGGATCGGCGCCAGGTACGGTGAGTCGGTTTCCACCAGCAAACGATCGGCCGGCACCTTGCTTGCCACATCGCGCAACGCGTCGGCGTTGCGGAATGTGACAATCCCGGACAGGGAAATGTAGTAACCCATGTCCAGGGCGGCTTTCGCCATGTCCCAGTCCTCGGTGAAGCAGTGCAGCACGCCTGCCTGGGGCAGCGCCGCCTCATGCAGCAGGTTCAAGGTATCGGCGCGTGCGCCTCGAGTGTGGATGATCACCGGCTTGCCGGTCTGTTGCGCTGCTTGCAGGTGCAATCGGAAAGATTGCTGCTGCAACTCCGCCGCTTCCGGCTCGTAGTGATAATCCAGACCTGTTTCACCGATCGCCACCACGCGCGGATGGTTGAGCTCGTGCAACAGCCAGTCCAAGGCAGGCGCCGCCCCCGGCTGCACATCCAGCGGATGCACGCCGACTGAACAATCGACATCGTCATAGCGCTCGGCCAGGGCTTTGACATCGGCCGCGTTGTCAGCGCTGACGCCGATACACAGGAAGTGCCCTACCCCACGCTGGCGGGCCGCATCCAGGGCGGCATCCAACGAGCCGTCATGGGCGGCAAGGTCGAGGCGATCAAGGTGACAATGGGAATCTACGAGCATAAAGGGCTGCAACTTACATCGTATGAGTGGGACGGTCGGATTTCAGTGGTCCGGCCAGGTAGGTTTCGATTCGACTGCATGCAGTATTATCGCCTTCAATGACGGCTGATGCGCAGACTCCAGGCGCAGGCGGTCACCTCTGGGCAGGCAGCGTCGCCCATTGCACCAGCAGCGCCTCCAGCAACAACACCCGGTTGAGGTTGGCTTTACTCAATACCTTCTGGCGCTGGGCGAGAATCCAGTCCTGGATATTCAGGACTTTGTCCTGAGCGGTTTTTTGCGCCAGGTACTGGATCACCTTGCGCATGTCCGTCAGCCCCAACCCTTCTTCATCCTGGGTCAGCTGATAGCGCAGGATCAGGCTCGACCAATCACAGAACCAGTCGAACAGCAGCAACAACGGAATCGCATTCCAGCCTTCGGCCAACTGTGTCGGCGATTGTTGCTGCTTGAGCAACTTCTTCACCCCATCGACCACTTGCGCGCGCTGCTCGCGCACGCCCTGGGCGCTCAGGTTCACGGCGGCCAGAGGCGAACCGGCTGCCAGCGTCAGCAACTCGATGCGCTCTTGCGGCGAACAGTCCGGCAAGGCCGTGGCCAGCCAGTCCAGACTCATGGCCTCGCCCGGCAGCGGACAGGCTTGCTGCACACAGCGACTCTTGATGGTCGGCAACAGCCGACTGGGCTGGTGGCTGACCAATAGTAATACCGTGTCGCCAGACGGTTCTTCCAGGCTTTTGAGCAAGGCGTTGGCGGCGTTGATGTTCATCGACTCGACCGGTTCGATCAACACTACTTTACGCCCACCCAGTTGCGCGGTCTGCACCACGAAACTGACCAGGTCGCGCACCTGGTCGACCTTGATTGCCTTGTCGGCTTCTTCCGGCTCCAGGATGTAGTTGTCGGGATGACTGCCGGCCTTGAGCAACAGGCACGACTTGCATTCGCCACAAGCGCCCTGCGGGGTCGGACGCTGGCACAGCAAACTGGCCATCAAGCGTTCGGCCAGGGCCCGCTTGCCGATTCCGGCCGGGCCATGCAGCAAATAAGCATGGGCGTGTTGCGCACGACCCGCCAGTTGCTGCCAGAGGCTGTCTTGCCATGGATAGGCTTCAGCCACGGCTCAGCTCCAACAGGCGTGGCAGCAGGGCATCCAGGGATTGCTGGACCTGTGCCAACGGTTGTGCGGCGTCGATCAGCACGTACCGCGCAGGCTCCGCTGCTGCGCGCTTGAGGAAGGCACTGCGCACGGCATCGAAAAAGGCCCGGCCCTCCAGCTCAAAGCGATCCAGACGTCCACGGGCACTGGCGCGCGCCAGCCCCACTTCCACCGGCAGGTCGAAAATCAACGTCAGGTCAGGGCGCAGATCGCCTTGGACAAAGGTTTCCAGCGTCGCAATACGTTCCAGCGACAAGCCGCGGCCACCGCCCTGGTAGGCGTAGGTCGAATCGGTGAAGCGATCACATAACACTACGGCACCGCGGGCCAGCGCCGGGCGTATGACTTCGGCCAAGTGCTGGGCGCGCGCCGCGAACACCAGCAACAGTTCAGTGTCCGGGTTCATGACCTCATCGACCGGCGCCAACAGCACTTCGCGAATGCGTTCGGCCAGCGGCGTGCCGCCCGGTTCGCGGGTCAGCAGCACCTCGATACCGGCAGCGCGCAGGCGTTCGGCCAGGTATTCGCGATTGGTGCTCTTGCCGGCGCCTTCCGGGCCTTCCAGCGTAATAAACAAGCCAGTCACAGGCAGTCCTTAGTCAGATTCATTGCGGGCTTTGCGGTGGTGTTGTGTTCGGTTCGGATTGCGGTTCCGGCGTTGCAGCAGGTTCAGGCACGGGATCTTGCGCGGGCACCGCAGGTGCAGCCTCGGGCGCTGAGTCTGACGCTGAGTCTGGCGCTGAGTCTGGCGCTGAGTCGGGCGAAGCCGCCGGGACAGGGGGCTGGGCTTCGGAAGCCTCGGGCTGCGTCGTTTCGGTTTGCGGCACCTCCATTGGCGGTGCATCGGTTGGCGACGCCTCGGAATCCGGCGTTTCGGGCGAGCCCACCGGTGCCGGACTGGAGCGATAATCGGCGCGACGCTTGAGCTGGAACTCTCGCACGGCATTATTGTGCGCGTCCAGATCATCGGAGAACACATGGCTGCCGTCGCCGCGAGCGACAAAGTAGAGGCTGGTGCCTTCCACCGGATTGAGTGCCGCGTGGATGGCTTCGCGGCCGACCATGGCAATCGGTGTCGGCGGCAAGCCGGAAATCATATAGGTGTTGTAGGGGGTCGCTTCCTTGAGATGGGCGCGAGTCAGCTTGCCGTTGTAACGGTCACCCAGGCCATAGATCACCGTTGGGTCCGTTTGCAACAGCATGCCGATCTCCATCCGACGCACGAACACGCCGGCAATTTGCCCGCGCTCCTGTGGCACGCCGGTTTCCTTCTCCACCAGCGAGGCCATGATCAGGGCTTGATAGGGACCGGAGTAAGGCAGGTCGGCGGCACGCTGACTCCACTCCTTGGCCAGCACGTCGTCGAGGCGCTGGTAAGCGGTTTTGAGCAATTCGGCGTCGGTCATGCCACGCACGAAGCGGTAAGTGTCGGGAAAGAATCGCCCCTCGGGAAAAATCCCGCTATGGCCGAGCTTGTCCATGACCTGGCTGTCGCTCAGGCCTTTCAAGGTTTGCTCGAGCTTTTCTTCCTTGGCCAGGGCCGCACGGACCTGATGGAAATTCCAGCCTTCGACCAGGGTCAGGCTGTATTGCACCATTTCCCCGCGCTTCCAAAGATCGATCAGACCTTCGACGGTCATGCCGGGCGTCATGCGGTACTCGCCGCTGTGCAACGGCTGCTTGGGCAAATTGAAGCGCCAGTAGACGCGCAGCCAGAACGCGTCCTTGATGACGCCGTCGGCTTCCATTCGCAGGAAAGTGCGGTTCGGGGTAGTGCCCTTGGGCACCTCCAGCAATTCTTCCTGTTTGATATTCAGCGGCTGTACCAGCGCCGAATGAATTTTCCAGGCAGAAGCACCTAACATCAGCCCCGCCAGAACCAGTCCGGTTTCCAGCAGCAGCAAGAATTTACGTCTCACGTATCAAGCATCCAGTAGCGCGCGGGCAATGGTTTGGAGTTTACGGGTGAGCGGCCCAACCGGCCAGCTCAGTGCGGCATAGGCGCGCACCGGCCAAACGCCATACACGCTGTTGCAGACAAAAACTTCGTCAGCGCCTTGCAGCTGCTCAAGCGTGATATCGGTGATTTGCAGGGGGATACCTAAAGATTCCGCCTGAGACAATAATTCGGCACGCATCACACCTTCTACGCCGCAGCTGCTCAAATCTGCGGTGATCAACACGCCGTCATGCACCAGGAACACGTTACTGAACACGCCCTCGATCACGCGACCGGCTTGATCGAGCATCAAGCCTTCAGCATGTTCGGTGTCCTGCCATTCGGCACGCGCCATCACCTGCTCAAGACGGTTCAAGTGCTTGAGACCTGCAAGAAGGGGTTGAAAGGAAAGTCGCGTGGTACACGGGAACAGGCGAATGCCTTGCTCCGCATGAGCCTGCGGGTAAACCGCAGGAGGGTTACCCGTCAGGATACGACGGGCCTGGGCCGAAGGATCGAAAGCATAACCGCGCAGGCTGTCGCCGCGGGTAATGATCAGTTTGAGTACGCCGTCGTTCAGTTGCTCGGCATAGGTCAACACCTCCGAAACCACGGCAGCATGATCCAGATTGATTGCCAACCGCCGGCACCCCTTGGCCAGCCGCACCAGATGACGATCCAGCAGGACCGGAAAGCCATCATGCACGGCGATGGTCTCGAACAGACCGTCGCCGTAGGCCAGGCCGCGATCCTTCAGCGACAATGCGTCAGCCGGCTGACCGTCGACCCAGCTGTCCATCAGCCTGCAAACCGGCGAAACACCAGCGAGCCGTTGGTGCCGCCAAAACCGAAGGAGTTGGACACGACCACATCGATATCCATGTTGCGCGCGGTGTGCGGCACGAAGTCGAGGTCGCAGCCTTCGTCCGGCTCATCGAGGTTGATGGTCGGTGGCGCCACCTGGCTGTTGATCGCCAGCACGCTGAAGATGGCCTCGACCGCGCCCGCCGCACCCAGCAAGTGACCGGTCATCGACTTGGTCGAGCTGACGGCCAACTTGTAGGCGTGCTCGCCAAACACCGACTTGATCGCATTGACTTCAGCGAGGTCGCCAGCCGGCGTCGAGGTGCCGTGGGCGTTGATGTACTGCACTTGATCGCCATTGATCCTGGCATCACGCAGCGCATTGGTGATGCAACGTGCAGCCCCCGCGCCATCGGCTGGCGGCGAAGTCATGTGGTAGGCATCGCCACTGGTACCGAAACCGATCAGTTCGGCATAGATGGTAGCGCCACGGGCCTTGGCGTGTTCCAGCTCTTCCAGCACCAGCGCACCGGCGCCATTGGACAATACGAAGCCATCACGGCCCTTGTCCCATGGGCGGCTGGCGCGGGTCGGCTCGTCGTTGCGGGTCGATAGCGCGCGTGAAGCGCCGAAACCACCCATGCCCAGTCCGCAGGCTGCCATCTCGGCACCGCCGGCGATCATCACGTCGGCTTCGTCGTACATGATGTTGCGAGCAGCCATGCCGATGCAGTGCGTACCGGTGGTACACGCCGTGGCGATGGCATAGTTAGGCCCCTGTGCGCCCAGGTGGATGGACAGGAAGCCGGAAATCATATTGATGATCGAGCCAGGCACGAAGAACGGGGAAATCCGTCGCGGGCCGGTCTCATGCAAGGTACGACTGGTTTCTTCGATGTTGGTCAGTCCACCGATACCCGAACCCATGGCCACGCCGATGCGCTCGCGATTGGCGTCGGTCACTTCCAGACCGGCATTGCGCACTGCTTGAAAACCTGCGGCCAGACCGTACTGAATGAACAGGTCGAGCTTGCGAGCTTCCTTGACCGACAGGTAATCCTCGACTTTGAAGTCCTTTACCGAGCCGCCAAAACGGGTGGAATAGGCAGAAAGGTCGGTGTGTTCGATCAGACCAATGCCACTGCGGCCAGCCAGAATGCCCTGCCAGCTGCTCGGCACATCCGTGCCCAGTGGCGACAACATACCCATACCGGTGACTACGACGCGTCTACGCGACACAGCACTCTCCTTTTTTTCAAATGACGACTTTGCATCAGGCCTAAAGAAAAAACCGCACGCCATGATGGCAGTGCGGTTTTTCCATGACAGCGAGCAACGATTACAAACTATTACGCCTGGTGGCTAGTTACGTAGTCGATTGCAGCTTGTACGGTAGTGATCTTCTCAGCTTCTTCGTCAGGGATTTCGGTCTCGAATTCCTCTTCCAGAGCCATCACCAGCTCAACGGTGTCAAGGGAGTCAGCACCCAGGTCTTCAACGAAGGAAGCAGTGTTGACCACTTCTTCTTCTTTAACGCCCAGTTGCTCGGCAACGATTTTCTTGACGCGCTCTTCGATGGTGCTCATACCTTGTTTTCACTCCTAATGGACAAATTCAGGCAGCTGGCCAGTGGGTAAGTGTATAGAAAGACTTTTCAGCTTTTCAACTGAAAGCTTCACTCCTCAAACCCGGTGACCCACTGCCTATAAATAGATTGCAGCTTTATAACGGATTTTAGACAGCTCGTATGACATTTTTTTGAAACGATCCGTCACATTTAACTCATGTACATCCCGCCGTTCACCGGGATTGTAGCCCCAGTAACGTAAGCCGCACCGTCCGACGCAAGAAAAGCGACCACGGACGCGATCTCTTGAGCTTGCCCCAGACGACCCAGCGGAATCTGCGTCTGCAAGGCTTCACGCTGTGCCTCGGGCAGTTCGCGGGTCATATCGGTATCGATGAACCCAGGGGTTACCGAGTTTACCGTAATCGAACGCGAACCGACTTCACGCGCCAGAGAGCGGCTGAAACCTTCCAGGCCGGCCTTGGCGGCAGCGTAGTTTACTTGGCCTGCGTTGCCCATGGCACCCACAACCGAGCCAATACTGATAATTCGTCCCCAACGGGCCTTGGTCATACCGCGCAAAACGCCCTTGGACAGGCGGAACAGACTGTTCAGGTTGGTATCGACCACGTCATGCCACTCGTCGTCTTTCATGCGCATCATCAGGTTATCGCGGGTGATGCCGGCATTATTGACCAGGATCGCCGGGGCACCGAACTGCGCCTGAATGGTCGCCAGGACAGCCGCCACGGACTCGTCGCTGGTGACATTGAGCTCAAGGCCAGTGCCCTGAATGCCGTTTTCCTTCAAAGTGGCGGCAATGCGCTCGGCACCAGAAGCGGAGGTCGCGGTGCCCACAACGATGGCGCCCTGACGACCCAATTCCAGGGCGATAGCCTGGCCGATGCCGCGGCTCGCGCCGGTGACCAGTGCAACTTTACCTTGCAGACTCATGCAAGCTTCTCCTGATTCAGGCCAGCGCTGCACGGGCGGCAGCGAAAGCGTCTGGGGTATTGAGATTGGAAGTCGATACGCCTTCGGCGCAGCGCTTGTTCAGACCGGCCAGTACTTTGCCCGGGCCGCATTCCACTAGATTGGTCGCGCCCTTGGCGGCCAGGGTCTGTACGGATTCTACCCAGCGTACTGGCTTGTACAATTGCTCGAGCAGATCACGCTTGAGGGTTTCCAGATCCGCCGGCACCTGGGCGCTGACATTCTGTACCACCGGGATCTGCGGAGCCTGCCAATCGATCGCGGCGATCGATTCGGCGAAACGCTCGGCCGCCGGACGCATCAGTTCACAATGCGACGGCACGCTGACCGGCAAAGGCATGGCGCGCTTGGCGCCACGTGCCTTGCAGCCTTCAATGGCACGCTCGACCGCTGCCTTGGCACCGGCAATCACCACTTGTCCTGGGGAGTTGAAGTTGACCGCGCTGACCACTTCGCCTTGTGCCGCTTCGGCACAGGCAGCCAGTACGTCAGCGTCTTCCAGGCCGAGGATGGCCGCCATGCCGCCCTGCCCTGCAGGAACGGCTTCCTGCATCAGTTGGCCACGACGCTCGACGAGCTTCACCGCGTCAGCCAGACTCAGGCTGCCAGCAGCCACCAAGGCGCTGTATTCGCCCAGGCTGTGACCAGCCACATACGCCGGGCGCGCGCCGCCTTCAGCCAACCACAGACGCCACAGGGCGATCGAAGCGGTCAAAATGGCCGGCTGGGTCTTATCGGTCTGGTTGAGTTGTTCTTCCGGCCCTTGCTGGGTCAGCGCCCACAGGTCGTAACCCAGGGCATCGGAAGCTTCTTTGAACGTGTCGAGGACGACCGGGTGTTGCGCGCCCAACTCGGCCAGCATGCCGAGGGACTGCGAACCCTGTCCCGGAAAGACGAATGCGAGGGAAGCAGACATGTAACAAGCCCCTAATGATCTTGTCGTCGGAGAATTGACGTCCCGCTCAGGGGGACGCAAGAAACTGAGAGTTGGATGGCCATTTGAACCAAGCGGTCACATTTAAGCATTGTCCGACGAAAACGCCTAAAGCAACAAATCCTCCAGACGACCGTGGATGCGCTCCGGCAGGTTTTCCTGGATCTCGATCAAGGCACGGGAAATTGCACTCTGAAACCCCTGCACCCCCGCAGAACCGTGGCTCTTGACCACGATGCCCTGCAAACCAAGAAAGCTCGCGCCGTTATGTCGCGCCGGCGCCAGGTCAGCTTGCAAACGCTTCATCAGGGGCAGGGCCAAGGCTCCCACCATGCGTGACGGCAGGTTTTTCTTGAACAACGCCTCGATGCGCCCGGCAATCATGGTGGCCAACCCCTCGCTGGACTTGAGCAGGATGTTGCCGACAAAACCGTCGCAGACCACCACATCCGCTTCGCCACGGTACAACCCGTCGCCCTCGACAAAACCGATGTAGTTGATGCCACGGGCACTTTGCAGCAAGGTTGCAGCCAGCTTGACCTGCTGATTGCCCTTGATGTCCTCGGTGCCGATGTTTAGCAATGCGACGCGCGGACGCACGATACCCAGGGTCTCGGCCGCAACCGAGCCCATCACTGCAAACTGCAACAGATGCTCGGCGCTGCAATCGACATTGGCGCCCAGGTCGAGCAACTGGCAATAACCTTTCTGCGTCGGGATCGCCGCTACCATGGCCGGCCGATCAATGCCCGGCAAGGTCTTGAGCACAAAGCGCGACAGCGCCATCAGCGCCCCGGTATTACCGGCACTGACACAAGCCTGGACCTTGCCATCGCGCAGCAACTCAAGCGCCACGCGCATCGACGAGTCGGGCTTGCCGCGCAGGGCCTGGGCAGGTTTTTCGTCCATGGTGATGACTTCGGACGCCGGAGTAATCGACAGGCGCGCGCGATCCACAACCGATTGGCCAGCGATCAATTCTTCAAGGAGGGAGGGTTGACCGACGAGGGTCAGGTACAGCGAGGGCGTAGCAGACAGGCAAGCAAGACTGGCCTGGACAATGCTGCGGGGACCGAAGTCCCCGCCCATTGCGTCAATCGCGATGACTTGAGCGGACAAGTGATTACTCGTCAGCGCCCTTGTCGATCACTTTACGGCCACGGTATACGCCTTCTGGCGATACGTGGTGACGCAGGTGAACTTCACCGGTGGTTTTTTCTACAGACAGGGTGCTAGCCTCGAGAGCGTCGTGCGAACGGCGCATGTCACGGGCAGAGCGGGATTTTTTGTTCTGCTGAACAGCCATAATTGATTAACTCCTAAACGTTTGGGTCACGCTTTAACTGCGCCAATACACTGAACGGGTTGGACCGCGTTACCTCGTCCTCGCTCGGTTCGGGCTCATCTGCTCCCGCCGGCTGCTGGCATTCTTCCGGATGATGAGCAGGCACAATGGGCAAGGCGAGCAGAAGCTCCTCCTCGATCAGTGACTGCAGATCCAATGGATCTTCGCCCAGTTCCAGCACGTCATAACCTTTCGGCAACGACTGGGTATTCGCACCCTCCTTCACCACAGCGTAACTGCATTCGCTATGGATCGGCAGGGTGACCAGCTCAAGACAACGCTGGCAAACCATTTTGACTTCAGTGTCGATAAAGCTGTGGATGACCACAGATTTACGTTCATCTCGTTCAAAAACGAATTTAGCCTGCACCGTACCGACATTGTCGGAAAGCGGGTCGCAGAGTCTCTCCAAATCGGCCAGCAGCATTTCACCTTGGAGGGTGGTGCCACGATCAGCCAATTTGCGCGGGTCAACGTGAGGTGGAATCGGGTCATTCAACATAGGCGCAGCATTATAGGGATGCACCCGCCCATGTCAAAGGAAATTCAGCCCTGTCCGTCACTTGGAAGCCCCGATAGAATTCACGCCTGCCATTTGGAGTTGCGCATGCTGCCTTTATTACTCGCTTCAAGCTCGGTTTATCGCCGGGATTTGCTGGCCCGCTTGCAGCTGCCATTCAGCTGCAGCTCGCCGGACATCGATGAAAGCCATCGCCTCGGTGAATCCGCCGTCGAGCTGGTCAAACGCCTCGCCGAAGAGAAAGCACGCGCACTGGCCGCCAGCCATACCGCTCATCTGATTATCGGCTCAGACCAGGTCGCGGTGCTTGGCGAGCGAATCGTCGGCAAGCCCCACACTTTCGAAAAGGCCCGCGAGCAACTGCTGGCTGCAAGCGGCGCCAGCGTGACGTTCCTGACCGGGCTCGCCCTGCTGAATAGCCAGACCGGCCATTGCCAGGTGGACTGCGTACCCTTCACGGTGCACATGCGCACACTCGACAGTGAACGCATCGAACGCTACCTGCGCGCCGAACAACCCTACGACTGTGCTGGCAGTTTCAAGGCCGAAGGCTTGGGGGTAAGCCTGTTTCAGAGCACCGAGGGCCCCGACGCTACCAGCCTTGTCGGCCTGCCGTTGATTCGCCTTGTCGATATGCTTCTAACCGAAGGCGTGCAAATCCCCTGACCGCATAACTCTGTAGGAGCGAGCATGCTCGCGATGGACGTCAACGCAAACGCGGGATTCCTGGGTGAACGCGGCGCTCTGTAGACCATCGCGAGCATGCTCGCTCCTACAGAATCAGCGCAACGACGGACCGTTGAACCCCATCCACATTGCCAAGTGCTCAGCCACGCTGGCGCCGAGCTTTTTCGAGAAGCGATCGAACGGCGATTCCTGAACGGTGAAGTCCACCAGCTCTTTTTCGCCGATCACATCCCGCGCGACATAACTGGCATTACCCAGGCCGTCGATCAAGCCCAGCGGCAGCGCCTGCTCACCCGACCAGACCAGCCCGGAGAACAGCTCCGGATGCTCCTTGTCCTTCAGGCGATCGCCACGACCCTGCTTGACGCTGCTGATGAACTGTTTGTGGGTGGTATCGAGCACACCCTGCCAGAACGCCGTTTCTTCAGGCTTCTGCGGCTGGAACGGGTCGAGGAAGGATTTGTGCTCGCCCGAAGTGTAGGTGCGACGCTCCACTCCCAGCTTCTCCATGGTGCCGACAAACCCGTAGCCGGCCGCCGTTACCCCGATGGAGCCCACCAGGCTCGCCTTGTCGGCATAGATTTGGTCCGCCGCACTGGCAATGTAATACGCGCCGGAAGCACCCAGGTCGGAAATCACCGCGTAAAGCTTGGTATCCGGATGCAGTCCACGCAGACGGCGAATCTCGTCATAGACATAGCCTGACTGCACCGGACTGCCGCCCGGGCTATTGATGCGCAGGATGACACCCTTGACCTTGTCGTCTTCGAAGGCGGCTCGCAGGCTACCGACGATGTTGTCGGCACTGGCCGGCTCCTTGTCGGCGATCATGCCGTCGATCTCGATCAACGCGGTGTAGTTACCACTGCGGGTTGCAGCCTTCTCGATATCCATCAGAGGCGTAAACAGCGCCAACGCGACAAACAGGTACACGAAGGTCAACAACTTGAAGAAAATCCCCCAACGCCGGGAGCGACGCTGCTCCTGCACACCGGCCAGCAGGGTCTTCTCCAACAGCTTCCAGCTTTTTTCGTCACCGCTCTCTGCGCTCGCCTTGGCGGGCGCTTTCCATTCGTCGGCCATGCCATTTACCCCAGCAATAACGTATTAGGCCCGCTGACCCAGCCAGGCGTGCAATTGTGAAAAACGATCGATAGCCAGTCGTGGCTCGAACAGCTTCAGCGCTTCAATCGATTGCGCGCCGTAGCTGACCGCCACCGAATCCATGCCGGCATTGCGCGCCATCTGCAGATCGAAGGACGAGTCGCCAACCATCAGGGCCTGATCCGCACGCACATCACAATGCGCCAGTATCTGCTCAAGCATCAGCGGATGGGGCTTGCTGGCTGTCTCGTCGGCAGCCCGGGTGATATCGAAGTAATTTTCCCAACCGTGAGACTTCAGCACCCGATCCAGCCCGCGACGGGCCTTGCCCGTGGCCACGGCCAGGTGATAACCCTCGGCACGAAACGCCTCGAGCGACTCGACCACGCCCTCGAACAAGGGCGAAGGTACCGCTTCCGAGGCGATGTAGTGATCGGCGTAGTGCTGACGAAACGCTACAAGTTCGGCATCGCCGATTTCCGGATACAGGGTACGAATCGCCTCCGGCAGACCCAGGCCGATGATGCCCTTGACCGCAAGATCATCGCACTGCTCGAACCCGGACCGCTGCGACGCCACGTGCATCGCCTCGACAATCCGACCAATGGAATCGGCCAGCGTGCCGTCCCAATCGAAAATCAGCAGCTTGTAATCAGATGGGTGCACTCAGGCGCTCCACGGTTTTAGCCCACATTTCGTCGACAGGCGCCTGCAATTTCAATTCGCCACCATCCGGCAACGGTACAGTCAGCATGTAGGCATGCAGGAACAGGCGCTTACCGCCCAGATCGCGAATTTCCTTGCTGAAACCTTCGTCACCATACTTGCTGTCGCCAGCGATGCAATGCCCGGCGTGCAAGGTGTGCACACGAATCTGGTGAGTCCGGCCAGTGATCGGCTTGGCTTCGATCAGGGTGGCAAAGTCACCGAAGCGGCGCAGGACCTTGAACACGGTCACGGACTCCTTGCCCTCCTCTTCGTCGACCTCGACCATGCGTTCGCCGGAGCGCAGGTTGCTCTTGCCCAACGCCGCACGAACCTGCTTGATCGAGCTCGCCCAGTTACCGCGCACCAGCGCCATGTAGCGCTTGTCGACGCCATCACCGCGCAATGCGGTGTGCAGGTGGCGCAACATGCTGCGCTTCTTGGCGATCATCAACAGGCCGGACGTATCACGGTCGAGACGGTGAACCAGCTCAAGCTCCTTGCAATCGGGGCGCAGCTGACGGAAGGCTTCGATCACCCCGAACGTCAGGCCGCTACCACCGTGAACCGCAATGCCGGCAGGCTTGTTGATCACGATCAGGGCCTTGCCTTCAAAGACAATCGAGGCTTCCAGGCGCTGCAACAGCCCCTGGGCCAGCGGCACCGGCTCGTCGCGCTCAGGCACGCGAACCGGCGGCACGCGCACGATATCGCCCGCCTGCAGCTTGTATTCGGGCTTGATCCGACCCTTGTTCACTCGCACTTCGCCTTTACGCAAAATGCGGTAAATCAAGGTCTTGGGCACGCCTTTGAGCCGAGCGAGAAGGAAGTTATCAATACGTTGGCCGGCATATTCCGGCGAGACCTCAAGCAGTTGTACGCCTGGAGTCGGGGGGGTAGTCGTCGTCATGGCGCGGATGATAACAATTTTTTATGGAATTGAAGCACTTAATCATTGCTGCTATAGTCGCGAACGCCGCCAAAAGCGGCCTGGCCAGCGGACCAACGGTCAAAAACCGGCCCTGACCAACGCAATTCACCAGGACGCGAGGCCGTCCTACGGGGTTTTCGCTACGTAACGGTGGAGTTTGCAACTGTAACAAGCGCAGGTGACATGAGGCCTGAATCAAACCGCAAAGCAGAGTTTCCACTCGCTTTTCGAGCCAATATTCATGGCCAGTTCACAAAGTGCAGTCAGCTGCGGATGACCCCGAGCGAAACGCTTCGGAAACAACGCCTAAATTAGCCATGATGCGTGACCTCCCCTTTCGGAGCTCACGGTAAATGCCAACCCGCTGCGGATTCTGCGCGCGGCAGCACCCGAATTATCAGGGATACGTGTAGGGTGGAGATGCACAACCGCTGGCCTGTGTAGCAATAGGCTTTATCAAGACGCTTCATCTCGTCCACAGCCGCCGGTTGATTCCTCCTCCTGACTGAGTGCTTAAGTAGCCACAGCAAGCAGGACGCGTACGTCGCGACGAAGGCCCACATTGGCCGGACATCGCTGGACACGGGAATGGCCAACCACTCCCGACGCACCTGACACCGACCATGAGAAGTCGTGTGTGCCGAACGCCGTTTCCGGCAGCCCGGAAACCGACGGTACTACATGAAAAGAATGCTGATTAACGCAACTCAACCCGAAGAGTTGCGTGTTGCACTGGTAGATGGCCAGCGCCTCTACGACCTGGACATCGAATCCGGTGCACGCGAGCAGAAGAAGGCCAACATCTATAAAGGCCGGATTACTCGCATCGAACCAAGCCTGGAGGCTGCCTTTGTCGATTTCGGCTCTGAGCGCCACGGCTTCCTGCCCCTCAAAGAAATCTCCCGCGAATACTTCAAGAAAACCCCTGAAGGCCGCGTCAACATCAAGGACGTCCTGAGCGAAGGCCAGGAAGTCATCGTTCAGGTCGAAAAAGAAGAGCGTGGCAACAAGGGCGCCGCCCTGACCACGTTCATCAGCCTGGCCGGTCGTTACCTCGTGCTGATGCCGAACAACCCGCGTGCCGGCGGTATCTCCCGTCGCATCGAAGGCGAAGAGCGCAATGAATTGCGTGAAGCGCTGAACGGCCTGGTTGCCCCGGCCGACATGGGCCTGATCGTGCGCACTGCCGGCCTGGGTCGCAGCAGCGAAGAAATGCAGTGGGACCTCGACTACCTGCTGCAACTGTGGACCGCCATCAAAGAAGCTTCGCTGGATCGTTCCGCGCCGTTCCTGATCTACCAGGAAAGCAACGTGATCATCCGCGCGATCCGCGACTACCTGCGCCAGGACATCGGCGAAGTGCTGATCGACAGCGTTGAAGCCCAGGACGAAGCCCTGACCTTCATTCGCCAGGTGATGCCGCAGTACGCCAGCAAGATCAAGCTCTACGAAGACAGCGTTCCGCTGTTCAACCGCTTCCAGATCGAAAGCCAGATCGAAACCGCTTTCCAGCGCGTCGTCGAACTGCCTTCCGGCGGCTCCATCGTGATCGATCCGACCGAAGCCCTGGTGTCCATCGACATCAACTCGGCGCGCGCCACCAAAGGTAGCGACATCGAAGAAACCGCGCTGCAGACCAACCTTGAAGCCGCCGAAGAAATCGCCCGCCAGTTGCGCCTGCGCGACATCGGCGGCCTGATCGTCATCGACTTCATCGACATGACCCCGGCCAAGAACCAGCGTGCCGTGGAAGAGAAAGTCCGCGAATGCCTGGAAGCCGACCGCGCCCGCGTGCAAGTCGGTCGCATCTCGCGCTTCGGCCTGCTGGAAATGTCCCGTCAGCGCCTGCGCCCATCCCTGGGTGAAAGCAGCGGCATCGTTTGCCCGCGCTGCAACGGCACCGGCATCATCCGTGACGTTGAATCGCTGTCTTTGGCGATCCTGCGCCTGATCGAAGAAGAAGCCCTGAAAGACCGCACCGCCGAAGTTCGTGCACAAGTGCCGATCCCGGTGGCCGCGTTCCTGCTCAACGAAAAGCGTAACTCGATCACCAAGATCGAACTGCGTACCCGTGCCCGCATCGTCATCCTGCCGAACGATCACCTCGAAACGCCGCACTTCGAAGTTCAGCGCCTGCGTGATGACAGCCCGGAAGCGGCGATCAACCAGTCCAGCTACGAAATCGCCGCTGCCGCTGCCGAAGTGGAAGAAGTGCAGCCAGCTGCCGCGACCCGCACCCTGGTACGCCAGGAAGCCGCGGTCAAGACGGCTCCCGCCCGCGCCAACGCTCCGGTGCCGACCGAAGTCGTCGCCGCACCGGTTCCCGCACCTGTCGCCGCGCCAGAGCCAAGCCTTTTCAAAGGCCTGGTGAAGTCGTTGGTCAGCCTGTTCGCGTCCAAGGAAGAGCCTGTCGCTCCGACCGTGGTTGAGAAACCGGCTACCACCGAGCGTCCCGCACGCAGCAACGAGGAACAACGTCGTACCGGCCGCCAGCAGAGCCGCACCCGTAACGGTCGCCGCGATGAAGAGCGCAAGCCTCGTGAAGAGCGCGCGCCCCGCGAAGAACGCGCCCCACGCGAGCCGCGCGAAGAGCGCCAGCCACGCGAAGTACGTGAACCACGCGAAACCCGCGAAGAAACGCCAGTCGTAGCCCGCGAAGAACGTGCTCCACGTGAAGAACGCGCTCCGCGCGCGCCACGTGAAGAGCGTACTCCGCGTGCCCCGCGCGAAGATCGCAAGCCACGTGGCGAGCGTGAGGAGCGTGTGCGTGAACTGCGCGAGCCGCTGGACGCTGTCGCTCCTGCTGCCGCTGCTGTCGCTGCCGCGACCACTGAAGAACGCCCGGCCCGCCCGCCACGCGAAGAACGCGCTCCACGCCCACCGCGTGAAGAACGTCAACCGCGTGCCGAGCAAGCGGCTGCCGTAGCCGAAGAAGAGCTGACCGGTAACGAAGAGCAACTGCAGGAAGAGGGTCAGGAAGGCGCCGAAGGCGATCGTCCACGCCGCCGCTCCCGTGGCCAGCGTCGTCGTAGCAACCGCCGCGAGCGTCAGCGTGATGCCAACGGCAACGTGATCGAAGGTTCGGATGAGTCCGAAGCCGGCGATAACACTGAAGCGCCAAGCACTGCTGACCTGGCCGCCGGCCTGGCTGTTACCGCAGCCGTTGCCAGCAGCGTGATCAGCGCTCCGGCCGAAGCACAGGCCAACGAGCAAGCCGAACGCGCCACCGCCGCCACCCTGGAAACGGCCCCGGCCGAAGCGCCAGTGGTGGAAGCGACGACTCCGGTCGAAACCACAGCTTCGCCGGAAATCGAAGTGGCAGCAGCGCCAGAAGCACAGCCAGTGGTTGAAGCTGCAGCTGAGCCAGCCGTGGTTGCAGAACCGGTTGCCGACACCGTGACTGAAACCGTGACCGAGGCCGTTCGTGAAGTTCGCGAAGAGCAAACCGCGTTCAACTGGGTTGCCGAGCCAGCCGTAGCCGAAACCCCTGCTCCAGCGCCGGTTGCTGAAGCCGAGGTGGCGCAAGCGTTGGTCTCCGAGCCAGTGGTTGCCGCTGCCGAGCCAGCTCCAGTGGTTGAAGCGCCGGTTGTTGCCCCAACGCCTGCTCCAGTGGTTGAAGCCGCGCCAATCAGCGCCCTGACGCCAAGTGGCCGCGCACCGAACGACCCACGTGAAGTGCGTCGCCGCAAGCGTGAAGAAGAGCGTCTGCAGAAGGAAGCCGAACTGGCGGCCGCTGCTGCCCAGGTTGTTGCTGCCGAGCCAGCTCCGGTTGCCGCCGAAGTGGTCGAGGCATCTGCCCCGGCTGCTGAAGTCGCTGCCGAGCCGGTTGAGTCGGTGATTGCCGAAGCACCTCGCTCCGTTCAGGAAGCGGTTGAGCAACACGAGAAAGCCCAGGAAAAAGAGCACGAGCCTAAACCTCTCGTCTGATTCCCTCGGCCATTGAAAAGCCCCGCCCGGTGAACCCGGGCGGGGCTTTTTTTTTGGTTCTTCACACAACCCTGGGAAACATGATCGTTTATACCTCTGTAGGAGCGAGCATGTTCGCGATGATCTCAAATGCACCGCGTGTATCCAGGTTCCCCGCGTCATCGTTGACGTCCATCGCGACGGTGCGACGATTCGACATGCTCGCTCCTACAGAGAATCTGCGATTATTTGAAGGTCAGCTTCTCAGGCACATCCACATCCCACAACACACCGGGGTCATCCACCCTCACTTCCACCACCCGTCCCTGAGCAAACAACCCCTTGGCGCCGCGATCGCCTGATAACGCCATCAATCCCGGAGCAAAACTGCGTCCAAAGCCCACCGGATGCCCGTACTCACCCTCCTGTACCGGCACGCTGACGCAGTCATCGGCTATCTGATCCACAACGCGTTCGATACTCGATGGCAGGATGAACGGCATATCTCCCAGCACCATCAGCCAACCATCAAGTTGAGCGCCTGCCGCCACCCCTGTCGCAATGCTGTCGCCCATTCCGGTCGTTTCGATCAGGACAATCTCACAGCCATAGGCCTTGCCCATGCGACTTACTTGCGGACGATCGGCCGTGGTCACCAGAAAGCGCTTATCCAGCGCGGAAGGTAGATTCACCAGGACTTGCTCGATGACCGATCGAACCGCGCCATCACGCCCCATGCAGTCAGCCAGCAGCTTGTCCTTGTCGTCGCCCGCGACTTGTCGGAAACGATTGCCCTGCCCCGCCGCCAACACGATCACCCCGATGGATTGACTCATACACCCTCCCGCAGCGGTTTCTTCTGCTTGAGCTCGATACCATTCTTGATCGCCACAATCTCTGCCATCAGCGACAAGGCGATTTCCGCCGGGCTGTGGCTGCCAATGTGCAAGCCGACCGGGCCGTGCAACCGCCCGATGGCCTGTTGCGACAGACCGAGCAGAGCCAGGTTGTCCCGGCGCTTTTGGCTGTTGACCCGGGAGCCGAGTGCGCCAACATAAAAGGCCCGGGAGTCGAGAGCCGTCAGCAAGGCCATATCATCCAGGCGCGGATCATGAGTCAGCGCAACGATAGCCGTGCGCTCGTCGGTCTGGATGTTCAGCACCGCCTCATCGGGCATGCCCGAGACAAATCGACCGTGCTGTTCCTCCCAGCCGTAGACGAATTCGCTGCGCGGATCGCAAATCAGCACTTCAAAATCCAGCAGCCGCGCCATCTCGGCGACAAAGCGAGACAACTGCCCGGCGCCAATCAACAACAAGCGCCAACGCGGGCCATAAATGGCCCGCAGGGTCTGGCCATCGAAAGCCAGCACATCGGTCTTGGCGGCGGGCCGCAAAATGACGTCCCCGGTCGCGATATCCAGCGAACGCGCGACGATTTCATGGCCTTCGCAGCGCGCCAGCAACTCCGCGACCCACGCAGGATCGCCAACGCGCTCCTCGGTCAAACGCAAAGTGCCGCCGCAGGGCAAACCGAAGCGTGCCGCCTCCTCACGGGTGACGCCATAGGTGATCAGTTGCACCGGCGGTCCGTCGGCCGCAATGCGACCGTCATGCAAACGGGCAATCAGGTCGTCTTCGACACAACCACCGGACACCGAGCCAATCACCACGCCGTCCTCGCGCAATGCCAGCATTGCGCCAGGCGCCCGGGGCGCAGTACCCCAGGTCTGCACGACGCTGTACAACATCACCCGCTGGCCGGCGCGACGCCATTCCAGCACGCTGCGCAGGACATTCAGATCGGCACTGTCCATCACGCCTCGACCTTCTGCCAACCCTGTAATTGATAACGGACCGGCAGGCTGCGGATACGCTTGCCGGTGGCGGCAAAGATCGCGTTGCACAGCGCCGGCGCAATCGGTGGCACACCCGGTTCACCGACACCGCCCAACGGCACATTGCCCGGCGGCGTTACCAGGTGCACCGCGACCTCCTTGGGCGCCAGGGACATGCGCGCCACCTCGTACATGTGGAAGTTGTCCTGCTGGACCTTGCCATCCTTGAAGCTGATTTCGCCCAGCACCGCATTGCCCAGGCCCATGACGCAGGCACCTTCGAACTGCGAACGAATCCGCTCGGGGTTGATCTGCGGCCCGCAATCCACGGCAATGTCAGCTTTGTGCACGATCAAGGTGCCATCGTCCTTGACTTCGACTTCAATCACTGCCGCCACGTAGGTCACGAAACTGTAATGCACCGCCAGGCCCAAGCCTCGGCCCTTGGGCAACTCACGTCCCCAACCGGCGGCCTTCGCGGCAGTTTCCAGTACCGTGCGCAGGCGAGCGGTATCGATCGGATAACGCTCGGGCGATTCACCGTAGTTCCATTCTTCACTCAAGGTGCGCGGATCGATCTGGCGGTCCGGGCCGAGCATTCTGACCTGGTACTTGAGCGGGTCTTCTCCGGCCTTGTGCGCCAGTTCATCGATGAAGCTCTGAATCGCAAAACCGTGGGGTATGTTCGATACCGAGCGATACCAGCCAACCCGCGTATGGACGGTGGCCTCGGGGTTTTCCAGGCGAATGTTGGGAATTGCGTAGGCCATGTTGGTGAAGCCCATCCCCAGTTCGAAGGCGGCCTCATGGTTCATGCCCGGCGCGAACAACGCGGTAATGCTCGGCGCCACCGTGCGGTGCAGCCAGCCGGAGGGCAAGCCGTCCTTGTTCAGGCTGGCCTTGAGGTATTCGGCCGACACCGTGTGAAAATAGGAACAGTGAATATCGTCTTCACGGGTCCATTGCACCCGCACCGCCTTGCCGGGGAACTCCTTGGCCAGGATGGCCGCTTCGATAATGAAGTCAGGTTTGGACTTGCGCCCGAAGCCCCCGCCCAGCAACGTCACGTTGAAGGTGACTTTATCGAATGGCACGCCCAGGCGTTCGCCGATCCGCTCGCGGGTGACCTGTGGCGCCTGGCTTGGCCCCCAGGCTTGGCACACACCGTCCTTGTAGCGAGCGATGGCAACCATCGGCTCCATTGGCGATTGTGACAGGTGTGGCAAATAGTAGGAGGCTTCCAGCATGCTGGCGGCATTGGCCATGGCGTCGTCGATATTGCCGGTATTGCGCACCACTTTGCCCGGCTTGAGCGAAGCGGCCTCGAGTTCCTTGCGGTAGGCGATCGAGTCGTAGCTGGCGTTGGGGCCGTCGTCCCATTCGATTTTCAACGCATCGCGACCCTTGATCGCCGCCCAAGTGTTGTTGGCCACCACCGCGATGCCGCCCAGGGGTTGAAACTCCGAGGGCAGTGGACGGCTTTCAATCTGGATGACCTTGACCACTCCCGGCACTTTCATCGCAGCGCTGCCATCGAAGCTCTTGACCTTGCCGCCATATACCGCCGGCCGGGCAATGACGGCGAACAGCATGCCATCGAAATGCACGTCTGCGCCGTATACCGCGCGGCCGTTGACGATATCGTCGCCATCGATGGCCCTGGTGCC
The DNA here is from genome assembly GCF_000408945.1 of Pseudomonas sp. G5(2012). NCBI lineage: Bacteria > Pseudomonadati > Pseudomonadota > Gammaproteobacteria > Pseudomonadales > Pseudomonadaceae > Pseudomonas > Pseudomonas sp. G5(2012). The sequence goes on along the minus strand of NZ_APIO01000096.1, from coordinate 8,918 downwards.
TTCCTTGCCGATGTAGCGAAACTCCGAGGGCTGCTTGAGTCGCAAGCTGTCCCGGGCCGGCACGGCCAAGGCGCCGGCTGCGGCGGCCAGAGCGCCATACTCCAGTTCGCGACCGGAAGGCTTATGGATGACTTTATGCAGCTGCGCATGGCATTCGCCAACCGGCACTTTCCACTGGTCGGCGGCGGCCTGTTCCAGCATGGTCCGGGCGGCGGCGCCACAGCGGCGCATCGGTTCGTACCAGTGACGCATGCTGCGCGAACCATCGGTGTCCTGGTTGCCGAACCGCACTTCATCGCCCGGCGCCTGTTGCACCTTGACCCGCGCCCAATCGGCTTCCAGCTCGTCGGCCACCACCATGGTCAGGCTGGTCCGTACGCCCTGGCCCATTTCCGAACGGTTGCAGACAACCGTCACCGTGCCATCAGTGGCGATGCTCACATAAACCTTGGGATCGTCGATCCAGCCATTGGGCATGCCATCGGCACCAAACTTTTTCTGCGCCTCTTCGGCAAACGCGTCTTGCCAGCCCCAACTCGCGGCAACCACCAGCGCACTGGTGGCGCCCACGCCCTTGAGGAAGCCCCGCCGACTGAGGTTGCTCAGGGCGAAATCATTCGGTAACCGGCTCATGCCTTGGCCTCCTTCAGGTGAGTGGATGCCTGGCGAATGGCGGTCTTGATACGGTTGTAGGTGCCGCAGCGGCAGATGTTGCCAACCATCGCCTCTTCGATCTGTTCATCGCTGGGGTCGGGATTGGTCTTGAGCAGCGCAGTGGCGGACATGATCTGCCCACCCTGGCAGTAACCGCATTGAGCCACGGCCGTATCGAGCCAGGCTTGCTGCACGACTTTGCCGACCGGGTCGGCGTGAAGGTTGTCGATGGTGGTGACATTCTGGCCGACGACCGAGCCAACCGGCGTGATGCAACTGCGCGCCGGAGCACCTTCAATATGAATCGTGCAGGCGCCGCAAAGGCCCATGCCACAGCCAAACTTGGTGCCGTTGTAACCGGCCACGTCGCGAATTGCCCAGAGCAAGGGCATATCCTCGGTGACATCGAGTGGATGGTCTTGACCGTTGAGTTTCAGGGTAATCATGGGCACGCCCGCATAGTTATAAAGGTCATGGGGTCGAGCAATCTGCCACCGGGAGGTCGGCGGTTGGCATAACGCAGATCTACTCAGGCTAATAGGGCTCTCTTATGCCGGACGGAGACGTCTGCACCGGGCCTTTGATGGAACAAATGCAATGTATCGTTAGCTCGCTCAGTTAACCCAGCATTAACAAAAAAGCCCTGCACTTTTCATCAGTGCAGGGCTTTGAAGTCCACCTTGAAAGCGTAGCCTCAATAGCGGTTCGGCTCCATTTCCAGGTCGACATGGAAACGTTCTGAAATGTCTTTCTGGATCCGCTGCGCCAGGTGCAGCAATTGCAGCCCCGTCGCACTGCCGTAATTGACCAGCACCAGTGCCTGCATTTTATGCACGCCTGCATCGGCATCGCGGAAGCCTTTCCACCCTGCCCGCTCGATCAACCAGCCGGCAGCCAGCTTCATCTGCCCGTCGGGTTGCGCGTAGGCCACCAGGTCCGGGTATTCACCCTTGAGCTGTGCGACCAGTGCCGCTGGGACCAAGGGGTTTTTGAAAAAGCTGCCGGCATTGCCGAGCACCGCCGGGTCCGGAAGCTTCTCGTTGCGAATGCTGCAAATGGCCTGACTGACGTCCGTGGCCGTCGGATGATCGATGCCCTGCTCGGTCAGGCGCTGACGTACAGGACCGTACTCCAGATGCAGGTGGGCGGTGCGATCGAGGGTGAAACGCACGCGCAGGATCAACCAGCGCCCAGGCTCCTGTTTGAACACGCTGTCGCGGTAAGCGAAGTTGCACTCTTGCAGACTGAAGTCGCGCAGTTCGCCGGTCTGGCGATCCAGGGCGGTCAGGCCGGCGAACACATCCTTGATTTCGACGCCATAGGCGCCGATGTTCTGCATGGGGGCCGCGCCAACGGTGCCAGGAATCAGGCTGAGGTTTTCCAGGCCTGACAAGCCCTGCACCAAGGTGTGTTGCACGAATGGATGCCAGGGCTCGCCCGCCTCGGCCTCGATCACGACTTTGCTGCCATCGTCGCTGATCACGCGTATTCCGCGGGTGACCATGCGCAGTACCATCGACTCAATGTCAGCGGTCAGCAGCAAGTTGCTGCCACCGCCGATCACCAGCAAGGGCACCTGGTGTTCCCGCGCATAGGCCAGGGCCTCACGCACATCGGCGTCGCTATGGGCCTCGGCAAAAAGACGGGCCTGGACATCCACTCCAAAGCTGTTGAACGGCTTGAGCGAAACCTGGGATCGCAGTTGCAAACTCATAACCGTTCCTTCAGTTCGATCACCAGCAGGTCACTGGCGCGCTCGATCAAGTCCAGCACGTGCTCGAAGCCATGTTCACTGTCGTTGTACGGGTCCGGGACTTCCTCGACCTGCGACGGGTAGCGGCGCAGGAACAGGTCCAGCTCCGCCTTGCACTTGGGCGGTTGCAGATCCATGAGGTTGCGCAGGTTACTGTTGTCCATCGCCAGGATCAGGTCGTACGTGGCGAAATCGGCACGGGTGACCTGTTGGGCGCGTTGGGCGGACAAATCGTAACCACGGCGTTTTGCCGCCGCCTGGCTGCGCTTGTCCGGCGCGCTGCCCACGTGCCAGTCGCCGGTGCCGGCAGAGGCCACTTCGACTTGATCGGCCAGCCCCGCTTCACGCAGTTTATGCCGCAGAACGCCTTCGGCCGTGGGTGAACGACAGATATTGCCCAGACAGACAAACAGAACCCGCATCAGGCCTCCAGCAGGCGACGAACGCGCTCAAGGTCTTCAACGGTATCGACGCCGGCAGGCGGCGCGATCAGTGCATCGGCGACGTGGATCCGTACCCCGTGCCACAAGGCACGCAGTTGTTCCAGGCACTCGGTGTTTTCCAGCCAGCAAGGGCCCCAGCTGACGAAGTCATGCAGGAAACCGGCGCGGTAGGCATAGATGCCGATGTGGCGGCGATACGGCACGCCTTCGGGCATTTGCTCGAGGCTCTTGGCGAACGTGTCCCGTGCCCACGGCAACGTGGCGCGACTGAAGGTCAGCGCCAGGCCATTGAGGTCACTGACGACCTTGACCACGTTGGAGTTGAACAGGCTCTCCACGTCTTCGATCGGCTCGGCCAACGTGGCCATGCGCGCTTCGGTGTGGGCAGCCAGGTTGACGGCCACCTGGTCAATGACACTCGGCGGTATCAACGGCTCGTCACCCTGGACGTTAACCACGATCGCGTCTGGCGCCAGGCCCAGCTTTGCCGCGACTTCAGCCAGGCGATCGGTTCCGGAGTTGTGGTCTTCGCGAGTCATCACCACTTCGGCACCAAAACCTTCACAGGCCTGGGCGATGCGCGCATCGTCCGTGGCAACCACCACGCGCTCTGCGCTACTTTTGCACGCCTGTTCCCAAACGTGCTGGATCATCGGCTTGCCAGCGATCGACAGCAGCGGCTTGCCCGGCAAGCGGGTGGAGGCGTAGCGCGCAGGAATAACAACGGTAAAGGCTGAAGTCATTTATCCAGACGCTCGTCGGTGGTCAGGGTACGGGCTTCGGATTCGAGCATCACCGGGATGCCGTCGCGAATCGGGTACGCAAGGCCAGCGCCCTTGCTGATCAGCTCGGTCTTGTCAGCGCTGAGCTTGAGCGGACCTTTGCAGACCGGGCAAGCGAGGATATCGAGCAATTTTGTGTCCATGATCATTCCCTGGATAGAAACGGAGTTAAGGCAAAAGACGCGCCGGCAACAGGCGCATCAACTGGGTATCGAACCAGGCCGTGAAGGCTGGCGACGGCACGGCGTCGACCGCCAGGTACCACCAGTCGGGGGCGGCGAAGGCACGGCACTTCACCGCATCCTTTTCGGTCATCACCAATGGCAATGACGGGTTGAAATTCAAGGCCTGCGCACTGTATTCGGCGTGGTCGGCGAATGCATGCGGGACTGGCTGCCAGTGTAGCGTTTCGAGGGTCCTGAAGAAACGCTGCGGGTTACCGATCCCGGCCACCGCATGCAACGCCTGGCCCGCGGGAAAGTGATCGAGCGGGCGCCGTTCGCCGCTTTGCAGGTTGACCAGCGCCGTCGGTTGCAACTGGAAGGCAAAGCCGTCGCCGCTGTCAGCCGTTGCGCCGTTGTAGAGCACCGCATCGACACTTTGCAGACGCTCGACCGGTTCACGCAGCGGCCCGGCCGGCAAGCAGCGGCGGTTGCCCAATCCGCGGGCCGCGTCGATCAGTACCAGCTCCAGATCCCGCGCCAGGCGGTAATGCTGCATGCCATCATCGGACAGGATCAGGTCCAGCGACTCACTGTCAAGTAGGGCTTTGACCGCGCGACTGCGATCCGGATCGATCATCAACGGCACGCCGGTGCGCTGCACGATCAACAGCGGCTCATCGCCAGCGATGTCGGCGCTTTGATCCGCCTCGACCCGCCACGGCAATTGCGCTGGCTTGGCACCGTAACCCCGGCTGACCACGCCGACCCGCAGGCCACTGCGTTGACAGTGCTGGATCATCCACAGGATCAGCGGTGTCTTGCCGGTGCCGCCCACGGTGATGTTACCCACCACGATCAGCGGTACCGGTGGTTGATAGATCTCGCCCTCGCCCGCCAGAAAGCGCTTGCGCTTGTTGTTGACCACGCGGCGGTACAACCACTCCAGCGGCTGTAATAGCTTCAGGGCCGGATGCCCCCGGTACCAGGCAGCGAGCAAGCGTTCGGACATGCTTTTCAAGGCGCGGGCGGCGCCGCCTCGACTGTGGTCATGCGCAGATGGCTGAAGCCGAGCTTGCCGGCAGCGTCCATGGCGGTGATGACCGACTGATGCTGGGATTTTCCGTCGGCGCTGATGGACAGCGGTCGACTGGTATCGCCATTGGACTGTTTCTGCAGGGCATCCATCAGCGTTGCCAGGTCACTCTTGGGCAATACCTGGTTGTTCACCGAGAATATGCCATCGGCACTGATCGCGATGTCCAGTTGCCGGGGCTGGTCATCGGAAGGCGCTCCGCTGACCGCTTCGGGCAGATCGACGCGCAACTGGGTTTCACGGGTGAACGTCGTGGTCACGACGAAAAACAGCAGCAGGATAAACACCACGTCGATCAGTGACGCGAGGTTGATGTCCACATTCTCCCGTTGCTTGCGGCGGAATTTCACGCTTTGCCCCCCGCCAGGTCCACGTCACGGTCACCCTGCACGACTTCGACCAGCTTGATCGCTTCCTGCTCCATGCCGACCACCAGTTCATCGATCCGGCGTTGCAGGAAACGGTGGAAGAATACCGACGGGATACCGACCATCAAGCCGGCGGCCGTGGTGATCAGCGCTTTGGAGATACCCCCGGCCAGTACCGCCGCATTGGTGGTCATGCCCGTGCCCATGAACGCACTGAAAATATCGATCATGCCCAGCACCGTACCCAGCAGCCCCAGCAATGGCGCCATGGCAGCGATGGTACCGAGGGCATTGATGTAGCGTTCCAGCTCATGGATGACCCGCGCGGCGGCCTCTTCGATGCACTCCTTCATGATCTCGCGACCATGCCGGGAGTTCGCCAGGCCAGCGGCCAGGATCTCGCCCAACGGCGAATTGGCGCGCAGTTCCTTGAGCTTCTCCTTGTTAAGTTGCTTGTCCTTGATCCAGACCCAGACCTGCCCGAGCAAATGCTCCGGGGTCACGCGACTGGCCCGCAGGGTCCACAGACGTTCGGCAACGATAGCCATTGCCGCGATGGAACTCAGGATGATCGGCAGCATCATCCAGCCGCCGGATTTGACCAATTCCCACACAGTGACAGTCCCCTCGAAAAAGTGCGCCACTCTAACATAGGGGGTGGGCTCACCGAAGACTGTGATGTCGCATCCGGTCGGCCTTTGATCACCCAAGGTTATTTGCCCGAGGGTGGCGGATCGCGCCAGAAGCGCCGTTCTTGACGCATCGAGCGCGGTGGTTCGAAACGCCCCAGTTGCAGATGAACGGCGCCTTGCTGCGCACTGTCGTAGATGTCCATCGCGCGATGTCGATAGCGCTCAATCACCACCGGATGAGGATGACCGAAGGAGTTGCCCTGTCCACGGGAAATCAGTGCTGCCTTGGGCTGTAGAACGTTGAGCAGCGCCATCGACGACGAACTGCGACTACCGTGGTGCGGTGACTGCAACCAATCGGTAGGCACGGCCAATGGGCTGGCGAGCAACGCGCGCTCGGCGTGGGTGTCGATGTCACCGCTGAGCAGCAATCGCTCGCCATTGGCTTCGATCTGCAACACACAGGAGTTCTGGTTGCTGTCCCTGGCCTGCGGCCAGTGCCACAGTTGAAAGTTGACCCCGTCCCACGTCCACTGCCGACCGCTCTCACAGCCCTCGGCCTGCAACTCGCCAGGCAGGTCGGCAGGTTCGCCACTGAGCACCCGTTTCACCGGCAATCCATTGGCCACTGCCCGGGCGCCACCGGCATGATCGGCATGGGCATGGCTGATCAACATCAGGTCGAGCGCCTTCACACCCAGCTTGCGCAGTGCGGGCAGGACCACCCGTTCACCCTGGTCAAGACCACGCAAACGCGGACCGGCGTCATACAACAGTGTGTGATGGCGCGTGCGCACCATGATCGCCAGCCCTTGGCCCACATCCAGCTGCCAGACCTCGGCAATGCCTTCGGGCAGCACCGGCCGCGGAGGAAAAACCAGTAGTAACAGCAAAGGCCAGCCTAACGGTCGCATCGGTACGCCACGCGGCAGCAGCAACAAAAAGGCGCCCAACGTGCCGATGGCCCAGACCCATAGCGGGATGGCCGCGGGCACCCAGGCGGGAACCTTGCCGGCGACCAATGCCAACCCGGTGAACAGCCAGTCTATCAAGCCGCCCGCCAGCCACAGCAGCCACTCGCCGACGTAGGGCACCGGCAGCAAAAGTGTCCCGAGCAATGCAGGGGGCAGCACCACCAGGCTGATCCAGGGTACCGCCAGCAGATTGACCAGCGGCCCGCTAAGGCTGATCGGCAATCCCAGGACCAGCAAAAACGGTCCAAGGCCAATAGCGATCAGCCACTGGGCACGGGTCCAGGTTTGCCACCATGGCCAAGGCCCCAGGCGCCCACCGAACGTGAAGATAAGCACCGCCACCGCCGCGAAGGACAGCCAGAACCCCGGTTGCAGACTCGCCAACGGGTCCATCAGCAAGACGCCATTGAGCGCCAGCAACAGTGGCCACCAGGCACCCAGGTGGCGAAAACGCAGGCGCCATAGCAGCACCAGGCCGATCATCAGGCAGGCTCGGCGGACCGGCACTTCGAAGCCAGCCAGCAGCCCATAGCCAAGGGCGGCCACGAAAGCCAGGCTGCAGGCCCAAGGCAACCATGGTAGACGGGCTGGCCACAAGCCGTAACGGGCAAGCCCGGCGATCAACAGATAAACCAGTCCCGCCAACAAGCCGACGTGCTGCCCGGAAATCACCAACAGGTGCACGGTGCCAGTGTCTTGCAACACCTGCCAGTCTTCGCGGCTGAGCCCCGCGCCGTCTCCCAGCACCAGCGCAACCAGCACGCCAGTTCGACCTTGCGCATCCACGGCCTGCAGCCTCTGGCGGATACCGTCGCGCCAGGCCCACCGGGCTGGTGCAAGCCGCTCCCCGGCCTTGACCGTCCCGGTCGCACCGATGCGTTGCGCCAACAGCCAGGCCTCATAGTCGAAGGCATGCGGATTGAGCAACCCCACGGGTCGCTTCAGCTTGACCGCGAGCCGCCAGCGTTCGCCGCTGTTTACCGGCGGACCGTCATACCAGGCCAGACGCAACTGTCGCGGCAGGTCGGTACGGCGTGACCGACTGTCAGTCAGTTCGAAACGCACCACCCCCTCACCATTCTGTGGCAGCCCGCTGACACGCCCTTCGACCCAACGCGTTTCCCCGTCGAGGGCCGGCGACAGCCGATCATCCAGGGCCCATTGGGCATGGGCACAGGCCCAACTCAAGCCGAACAGGAAAAACGCAGCCGGATACGTCCTGAACGGCAGCAACATCAAGCCTGCCACCGGCATCAACAACCACAACCAGACCGGCGGTAACACCGGTAAAAAACGCAAGGCCAGCAAGCCCAACGCCAGCGCCATCATCCCTGTGCGCATAAGCCCGTCCTTGAGAGTCCAGTCCCTAGGCATAGTCGGCCCGACGCACGTCCGTCGTTAACAATTGTCACAAAGTCTGAATGGGTGCCTCATGGAATCCAGACATACTTGCCACCTTGATCGACCGAGAAGCCTTATGCCCCGGCGCTTATTCAAACGCTACATGCCAGACCCGACCAGCATCAGGGAACACAAGTCCTTACGCTTTCTCGGCACCCTGCTGCATGACCCGAACCTCTGGCACCTCAATCGCCATTCCGTCGCCCGGGCCATGGCAGTCGGCTTGTTCGCGGCATTCCTGCCGATTCCGATGCAGATGCTGGTCGCTGCGGTTCTCGCGATCATCGTGCGCGGCAACATGCCGATTGCGGTCAGCCTGGTCTGGTTGACCAACCCGATCACCATGCCGGCGGTGTTCTTCTGTACTTATCAGACCGGTGCCTGGTTGATGGATGTTCCCGCACGGCATCTGCCGGACGAGCTGACCTGGGAATGGATCAGCGGTGAACTATCGACCCTGTGGCAGCCATTTTTGTTGGGGTCGGTAGTGGTAGGCGTTGTGCTTGGGGCGTTGGCTTATTGCCTGGTGATGATGTATTGGCGCTGGTGGGTGGCGCGGCAGTGGCGGCGGCGTAAGCAAAGTCGGATGTGAGAGGCCGGTTGATCGTGTGCATATCCGTTGCTGCGGTAACGACTGCTTATGGTTTCGCCCTT